>CAYGIT010000031.1:0-21912 GCA_964349955.1 uncultured bacterium | reverse complement strand
ATATTATTGATATTTAATTATAATCTGATACATTCCTAACTGCAGCCAATCATTGATAGTGATATTTAGAAAACCTAAAAGGGAAAATTGACAATTTGTGATATATATATTACAATTCAGGAGGTTATGATTTGTCAGATCAAGAGTGGAAACTTGTTTACTTTGTTACTCAACACCAGCGCATTCCTTTTCGTGAATGGTTTGAATTGTTGCGCGATTTCAAAGCACGAGTAATTATCGACGCTAGAATCGCACGGCTCCGTACGGGAAACTTTGGAAGCTCTCAGCCGGTAGGTCAAAGTGTGTTTGAGCTGAAAATTGACTATGGCCCTGGCTACCGGGTTTACTTTGGAAAAATCACCGGCAATGTCATTATCTTACTTTGCGGCGGCGATAAATCAACGCAAAAAAAAGACATTCAGACAGCCCAATGGTATTGGCAGTGGTTTAAGGAGAAGAATTAATGAAAAAGAAGACTCATTCGGCCTATCATGAAGATTTAATCGAACGGCTCAAAGACCCGCGATATGCAGAGGCTTATCTAAATGCCGCGCTAGAAGATGAAGACAAAAAAGTATTTTTGCTGGCCCTCCGCGATGTGGCTCAAGCCCATGGCGGTATGACAAAATTTGCCCAACTCACGAAAATCAGCCGCGAACACATTTACCGCATGCTTTCTGAAAAAGGAAACCCCGGACTCTCGACACTCAAAAATCTATTGAATGCCTTTGGCCTCAGGCTCGCCATCGAAAGCAAAGACGACGATCAAAAAGCCGCCTAATTTTCTTTTTATCTTTTAAATAATTGCCCCATGACAAAAAAAATGCCGCGTTCATTATATGAACTGCGGCATTTTCATTTTATCTATAAAAAACGTGGAGCTGCCCTTGCGCTTTTGCGCAAGGACTCTGCCTGCGGATTTTATGAATCCGCTAGGCAGGTTTCCACAAAACACGTGGAGGTGGGCATTATCCGTTTCTGGATAAACTTCAGCCGCCCCCAAAGGTAGTCGCTTTTCAATGAACTCGGGCACCTCTAACCAGTCCAATTCTACAACGGGCCGACCGTCCTCGCCAGCCCATTTTATCCGGGCCGCATCCAGGAATTCTTCCCGCACTCCTGCCGCGCCCTCAGTGCCTCGGTCCTCGATGCTTTTCTTGATGTGCGCGAGCCGCGACATGGCGGCGTCCGCCTGCTTCTCGACGTCAAAGTGAAACCGCCCTTCGCCGGCCGCGACCAGTTTTTTGCGATGCTCCTCGAGCCGCACCTTTTCAACCTTGAGTTTTTTCATCTCGACCTCGTTCACGTCATGCCCCCATTTAATGAAGGCCTCCATCATCCGCCCGATCTCGGCATCGATCTTTCTGATGTCCTTTTCGACCGCGGATACTCGGTCCGGACCGGAATTCATAAGAGCTTTGACCCGCGCCGCGAAGAGATCGCGAACCAGTGACGAGTCCCCAATCCACACCGCTGCCCGACGAAGCATTCCGTCGATCACCTTGTCGTCCACCGCCTGGCGCCGAATCATGGGCTTTGCGGACCGTCCATGGCTTCCCTTCCGCACGTCACCAGAGCATCGGTAATACTCGTAAAAATTCCGCTCGTCTTTTTCCTTCAGAAGTTTTCCGTAACGATGCCCGTGCAGATTGTTTTTGCAGGTGTCGCACTCTATCGCGCCGACCATAAGGTAGCGGTGCGTGTTTTTTCGAAGCCACCGCCGCTTCGCGAACTTGCGGAACCTTTCCTGAACTCTGTCAAAAATCTCTTTGGTCACGATCGCCGGCACCGCGCCTTCTTTCTGGAACCACTCGTCCTTTGGCTTGTCGCGGTTGATGTAAACGTTCGGCAAAGCACCCATCGTGAGATTGACCGTCTTGTCCTTTCTGAATTCATCCAGCTCGGACCGGAGATCATTGATCTTCACCATTCCGTTTTCATATTCCCAGTCGAAGCAGTCGACACGCGCGCCTCTGTTCCAGCGGTATGTGCCCTTATACGCGACATTGCGAAGAATCGTGCGAACGCCGTCGCACGACCATTTCCCGTCGCGGTTTCGATTCTGACCTTTACGTTCCCGCGCCACCCGACCGCCCGGGATCCCGCGCTCGTTTAACTCGACCGCGATCCGTTTATGGCCGAACCCTTCGGCGGACTTATGAAAAATCTCGCGGACGATTTTTGCCTCTTCGTCGTGGATCACGAGCCTGACAATATTCTGATCATCACGCTGCGTCCGATATCCATAAGGTGCGGTGCCGCCAAGCCAGGAGCATTTCTCTGCCTTGCGAATGACCCCACCAAGCACCTTTCGCGCATGATCACGGCTGAACATCTCCGCCATGCGGCAAAGAAGGTCAAGCGTCAAGCCGTCCCCGAATCCGCCGTCATTGTTCAGATTCAGGAAATAAATTTTTACTTTGTACCGGCGAAAGATTTCCTCATACTCACGCGCCAGCCTGACATTGCGCATAAACCGCGAAGGATCGTCGAAAATAATCGCGTCAAACCTCTTGTTCGGCCTTTTCACTTCCTCAACGATTTCCTGGAATGCGTCACGAGTTCTGACCGTCTTGCCCGACTTGGCTTCGACGATTTCTCCGCCCGGAATGATTTGCAGTCCGTTCCGTTCGGCAAACTCCCGAACCGCCTTGCGCTGGCGATCGTGGGATCCTTCCTGCCGGACGTTCCCGTCCCTATCGAATCCGTCCGTTGACTTGCGGTAATAGGCAATCGCTCTCATGAGTTGACCTCCTCGCTTTCTTTTTCATAGACAAGAATTGAATTCTTCTCGACGCCTGCCATGATGGTCGGACTTTCGTCATCCAGCTTTTCAAGATCGACAGAGAAACCTAGCAAGCGGGTTAACTCTTCCTCCATCCGCGTATGGCTATCGAACCAGAAAAGAACGCCGTTCGCGTCCTCAGCGCTTGGAGTAATTTCTGCCGCCACATCAATATCGTTTGGCCGTTCCTTCCCGTTGGCGAAGGAACCGAACAAGTACATTTTTTTTATACGGGGAATGCCACTGGCCCATTTATTTATTTTCTCTTTAACCTCCGACACTGCAAAAGGCGGAGAAACGAGGCCAGGGAATGTTCGATTGAATTCTTTTATCAGGACATCCGCACCTAATTTTAGAAGTTCAGTACTTTTGCCCCTGGCGCTTTTGACAAGCGGGTCATGCACCTGGCCATGCCGAACTTTCGTAGCGACATCTGTCAGAGGCTTCAATTCACTTTCATTTGTGCCAAGAATCGCGTGCATCTCGGGCCAATTGCTTTCGGCGTCATACTTCTGCGTGACTGCCCGACGGATATCTTCGAGCATTCGGTAAGCGTAAAAGAATGCGTCGTCGCCGGAATTTTCCATAGAGCTACGATAATCCCGCAAAGCCATCTTGTGATAAAAGCTGTCATTGATCCGGAAAACAAAAGATCCGATGCGGCGCCAGATATCATTAACAGCGGCTGAACGCTCAAAGGTCCAACGTGCATCCATGCGCGGCATGAACCATCCAATCACATTATGTTTTGAAACAACGCCACGTGCCTCGAGCCAGCTTTGACTTGTAACCCGCAACTTTAAGTCGGTAATTAAATTGAAACAGCCCACAGCGGTCTCCATCGCATCGATCATGAGCTGCTTAACGTCCCCGAAATCTCGAGTTTCACCGGCTTTCCAAACAGAAATTCCCGCATGAAAAATATCAAGAATCCAATCCTCGCCCATGAGTATTTCGCCGGGATTGAAATCACGACAATCATCTTCTGGAGCAAGTTTTCCAATCACGTAATATGTTGAAGATTCTGTCATGTGGTCCTCACGTGGGCACCGCCTCGGCGTCAGTGGGTGACTTCCTTTTTTTTAAGACGTACTTCAAAGCGCCTTCGGTAGAAGCGCCGACGATAGCAAATTTTCCTTCCGCAGTAATTTTGTAACTGACTTCGATCTCGTCAATCTGCATTGCTTTTGCTCGATTATCAAAATCTGCAGCTTTGCCATCGAGCAAAAGAAGGCTGTTATTCATTTGATCGATTGCCGCTCCAGGAAGTTCGATTGCTTTTTCACGAATAAACGGTGACAGTCCATGCTCATCTTGTCTCACCGTCGTGGTGTCCTCTGAAACGAAAGCGTACAATTTGTCGTCCTTGGGCTCTGCTGAGAAAACAGGTGCCGAAAGTATTAATAATGCCGCCAAAAAAAATAAAATGTTTTTCATACTCATTCCTCTTTCCCGACGAAGTCGAGTAACTTTTCGTACCGCCTTGCGATATGCTGGTCCCCTATGGCGACTTTGACACGGTTATCCTTTTTCGTTTCTTCCAAATCTTCCTTGATAGCTTTACCGGCATCCTTGATCAACTTTTCGATACCAGGGGCAGCGGCATCGCTATAAAAGACGGCCCGGTTACGGCCCCATGTTCCGTACCCACCAGGTTCGCCCAAATAGCAAAGCACCAACCAAAGAACAATTTTTTGACGAGGATCTTCGGGGCATACAACCAATCCACCCAAGTCCTCCAAATCGTCAAGAATATCACCGTGCTTTTCATGATGGGAAAATTGATAGCCAATACTGATCAGTTTTTTATGGAAAGCGTTAAAAAAATCCTCAAGTTGAGCCTGTCGCAGATAAGAATTGAAACCTCCGGCCGTGGCGATCTTCATCATAGTTAAGTCGAGCGATTTTTTACCGATTTTCTCTTGCAACGATTGGGCAAGCTCAATCTTGACCGGGTTAAGCGTCAGCACTTTTAAGGAGGCGAGCATTTCAATGGCATTCTGACGAACGCTTTCCGGCTTGTTCGTGTTCAAAGCAGTGCTGATCAAAAATTCGCATATCTGCTTCTGCCGTGCATGTGGCGCTCTTTCGTAACCGTTCAAAAAATCCGTTGAAGGGACTGCGGGAGTAGGCGCCTCGACCAGTTCTTTGACGTCCGTTACCTTCAGAAGGCTTATGGGATCGCGCGAAAGTACAATCTCGACGCATGATTCAAAAACATAAATGCATTCACCGCCGCTTGCTTCATACTCATCGTCCTCATGCTCAAGATCTCGCCTAATATCATAAACGCGCCGTAACCGCTTCCATTCAACCCTTGCGAGCAATCCCATTCTGTAAGCGAGGCTCAGAATTTCCCAAGTGCTATACCGATCGAGAACATCCTCATTAGTATTAATGGAAGGAAGTTTATGCGTCGCGGCCGCTTCTCGCGCAATATCAATCCCAGCATACACGATCTTTTCCTTCAGATCCTGAATGGCAGCGTTCAAAAGACGCTGACAGGCGCTGCTGGGATCAACCGGAATAAGACGCTTCACCCTTTCAATTAAAGAGCGGTCTTTCCATTCTGGTCTAATTTTCGAAAGAAGCCTGTTCACACCTGAATCGTTGGCCAACTCCCCGCGCGCAGTTGATACGAGATTTTTTTCTTCTTTGGGCATTTTCGACCTTTCACTTCTTCAATCGTAAAGGGTTACGGGCAAAAAATTTTATCGCTTTTCGGATTTTATCCGTTCGACTTCGTTTTTCGGAATGATGTAAGTTGCACCGACCTTTTGCGCTTTCAATGTTCCGCGATTGATCCGATCAAAAATCGCCGGCCGCGTGACCTTCAGCAGTTTCGCCAGTTCGGTGACGGAATAAAATGTTTTATGTTCTGCCATGATTAACCCCATATTACGCCCATCCTTTATAATTGTAAAGGTCTATTACTCCTGCCCTCACTCAAGCCTTCCCCGTACCGACGCCGCCAAATCCTCCGGCAATTCGCTTGGCGACGGAATATACGGACAAGATCCGAAATCATTGGCGTCCTCGTCCGCTGGCCGTCGTTTCCGTCCGCCCAGGCCGCGCCGCCACGGGCTGCGCTTCGACGCGGCCGAGATTTTCTCGCGCGTCTTGCGCGGCGTTTGAAAGCGGCTCAAGTGGGAGCCTCGATCCAGTCCAAATTGATTTTGATTCCGTCCGGCACCGCATTGCTCAAAAGCCGGTAGAGCATTTCCGAGTAACATCTCCGGCACAAATCTACGGAGGCACGCTCTCCACTTTTTGTTTTTCTTTCGACGTTGACCGTAATAAAAAATCCGGTCGACGGATCCACGCTCTTGTCCGGAATATGGAAATCTCCAGCATCATTCCGGCAGCTGTCGCAAAGCAATCCCACACTCATGGCAGCTGCGTCAAAATCGGCTCGAGGCCTGCGCCCGGATTTTTCAGCGTCGCGACGGTCGTTCCGAGCACGACAGCGAGTGCCTGCGCCTGCGCTTCGGAAATTTTCCGCTTAAAACTTTCCGGAGTCTGCCCGCCGTTCCGCGATCCGAAATGGATCCGCGGCACGCCGCAAGCAGCGGCCACACGCTCAATCTCGTTCTCGTTGATTCCGTTCGTTCTCATGAAACGCCTGATGTAAACCGTTCCGTTCATTTGATAGTCAGCCATTTTAAAAGTCTCCTTTGATCTTTGATTTCAACCGAATCGATTCTGTTATCATCTTGCGAAATCCTTGATAACCCTTCTAATTTCAGAATTCATCATGATCGATCTAATTACCTGAAACTGGATCCTCTCGCGGCCGGAGCTGGTGCCCAGCTGCTCGTCAAACGATTTAGAATCGTTGGCCTTGATGTTCACGTAGAAATGGTTTGACCCCATCGAAGATCCCCCGCCGCTATTGAATTCTTTCAGGAATCCTTTGTTCCTCATCGCTACCGATTTCCGGACGATGAACTCTCCACCCTGCGCCGTCATCGGAATCTCGCCTCCCGCGGAGTACGCGCGCACATAGCCGCCGGCGTGCCCTAGCTGTCCACCGCCCATCGTGATGTTTGCAAAGTTTCCGGAAGGATTATTGTACCCTCCCGTCTTCGCTCCTCCCATGCCGCCTGCGGCCCCGGCTCCGATACTCGCGACTGATCCCACAAGATTCGATATCGCCCCGATCTTTCCCAAAACTGAAGTTCCGGGAGGCGTGATCGTTCCCTCATACCGGGCAGCCGCCCCTACCCCCTGCGACGCCATTGCGGCCGTGTTCTCCGCGGTCCGACAGATGCAGTCCTGAACTTTCGTCAAAATTTGGGCCGTTCTTTCGGTGTACTCCGCGATGCGCTCCTCCGTCTTATTCTTTCCGGTCAGGATGTTCTTGAAATTTTCAAAGAACGATGAGAACCCGCCTCCCCCAAAGATCGAAGAAAAAAGAGACTGCGACAGCGCCTCCGAAATAGCGCGATGGATTCCGCTGCGGAAGTTTTTCCGGATGTCCTCACCACTCTGTTTATTCCCTTCGAAAATATTAAAGAGCGTGTCGCTGGTCGAGCCACGCAAACTGCCGACGAGATCTTTTTTAAAATCATTAAAGACTTGGAGTTGATTTTTCAGTCCGAGCTGCTGCAGCCGAAGAGCCTCGCGCTCCGCTTGCTGGCGAGCTTCGAGTTCCTTCCCGATAATGCGCTTGCGTTCCTCGGTCGCGCCCTCGAGCAGCTTGATGCGCTCTGCCTCCTGGCGTTTGAGAAGCGCCGTCAACTCGTCGCCTCGAAGCTTCGCCGTCTCGCTTTGCATGCCGAGGATGTCGATGCGCGTGCCTCGTGAAAGCTTTCCTTGGTTCCCGAAAAATCGGGCGAGCGCGTTCGCGGCCGGGTTCAGCGCGTTGAGGACTGTGTTCTTGATCGTCGAACCGAGAGCCTCCATGCGCTCCTGCAGCGCATCGCTCGACGCCGTCGCCAGCTTCAGCCCTCCGGACACCACGCCAATCGCCACCGCAACGGGAAGAAGCGCCATTCGGAAGGCAACAATCACCTGCCGTGCGTTCGCAAGCGCGGCAGCGTGCTTTTCGACCAGCTGTGAGGCGCGCAAATGGCTTTCCGCTGCGCGGTCGGTCGTTTCTTTGAGCCTCGCGGTTTCCTCCTGGGCGCGCTTTACATTCTCCATGCCGCGCGTGACGTACTCGAGCGTAATTTTCGCAGAATCGTTGAGCATTTTAAGATCCGCCTTTAAAAATAAAATTCAGAACGAGCTGATTGATAGCCTCAACGTCCCCATTTTGGAAAACAAGGAACGGCCGCGCCTTCATTTTACTTGTGCCGAGTTGGTGAAATTTAGCATACGGAACCGCGGTCCCGATGCGCAGGGAATTGCGCGTCACTTTGCCCGCGATAGAGCGCTTGAGCTGGCCGTTCCTGATAAGCGGTGCCGACGAATACCCGAGCCTCTTTTTCTGCTTGAGTGTCGCCGGGCGCAGCGGCGCCCAAGCCGGCCGGCCCGACTGCGCGAAATTCTTGTTCACGGAAGCCAGCATCACGAGCCTGCCTTGCTTGAGCGCGGGAGACAAATCGCTCGACCTCTCACTTATCTTCCCGAGATCCACCGTGATTTTGTCGAAACCCTGCTGTGTAATTTTAAACATTTTCCATGTCCTTCAGGATTTCCTCAAAGGCCTCAACCTTGAATGACAATCTCCGAACTCCCCGAAGATCCTTCTTCGATTGAAAGCTTCGGGATTGCTCTCGGTACTTTTCAACCGACTGCGTCATCCACTCCGCGATTCTCGTTTTCATTTCCGCAAGGCCGGCCTTGCGACCGGTCTCAATCAGATCAATGATTTGCGGCGCGAAAAACTGCCAGGCCCTTCGAAGCCCCGCCTCGGTCTCGGGGTCGATGGGGCCCTTGACGAGGTCTCTCTGAATCCGTTCGATGTCAGGTTCGCTTGGTATCATAAATTTCTCCTATTCTGCTTACTGGGAACGATCACGCTAATGCGACTGCAACGGCTTGCTGAAAAGATTGAAAGCCTTTGTCGCCCGTCAAAACGTAGTTCATACTTTTCTGGAATTTTTCCGGGCTTCCCATTCCGGCCTGCAACGCCAGGCGCGCATTTTCGGGAGTCGCGTCCTCAATATCAAGACCGCCGACGGTCAGAAGTTTCACGGCCTTGCGGACGATTTCCTCCCGCATGGACGCGGGGATCCCGAGCTGCCGGATCTCCACCGCGAATCGGTTCTGAAAAATGAGGACATCGGAAAATTCGTTTTCCTCGTCCGTGCCGTCATCGACCGGAATCTCCCGGCCTTCGCGGTCCGTGAAGGAAGTTTGATCCTCGGAAAATCCGTGGGCGGGTGCGGCCGCACGCTTTTTCTGGCCTTCCGGGACGCCCTGCGCAGATCCGGCAGTAGACCTTCTTTCGAACCGCTTCTTGCCGCTGGCATAATCGGGATCCGCGAGAAATTTGACGATGTACTCTTCATCCTCTGGCGATCCGTCGACCATGCAAATCTGACCCTTGAAATCCCTGGACCACTTTTGGCCGTCTACGGTGATATAGGCCAGCCTTCCCGCCGGCTGCGGAATTTTGGAAAACTCCTCGACGATCGCCTCGGGAACGTCCTCGTTCATTTTCGGATCATATGCTCCGGCGTCTAATCCGGCTGTGCCTTTTCCGTCCTGCTTCTCCGACTGCTTCACGGCTTGAAGCTGCTTTGAAGCTTCGATCATGGCGTCATAAACGCTCATGCCCGGGTTCTCTCTTTGGATCTTCGCCGCCAAATCCGCGATATCTTTGTCCTGAACAGGCACATCGACGCGCTGCCCTAATTCCGTCGAATAGACCTTCATCGTTTCCTTTTTGTCTTTGCTCATTTTAAGCTCCTTTTGACGATTGGATTTTTCTTCACTGAATTTCAAAACTTCGGTCTTCTCTGCTGGATTGCCCGGCGCTTTCTTTGAAAACGTTGAGGCCTTCATCTCGTCATGCCGCCGGGAATCGCTCGCGCGAAGATCTTCGATTTCCTTTTGAAGCGGACCCACAAACTCATGGATTTTTTTCTGATTCGCGCTGAAGAACTTCAAAAAATCCTCCTGATCTTGTGAGTATTTTTGAATATCCGCATGCGAATGCTCACGGCGATATTCCAGCCGCGCGATTTTTTCAAGTCGCGGCGAGACGACCCCGCGGAACTTGCGGAAGATCGGCATCCACCCGTACGCGTCATCCAACTGCATTTGAGCCAGCCCGGAACCGCATTCAAGATTCCATGCTATTTCCTTCAGAATCTTTCCAACCCATTCCCGAAACGGAAATGCGCCGTGCTTGCACATCGGGCACTTCTCGATCAGTTCTTCGAAAGTCATTTTGCCACCTCCCGCCGCTTCCCTTTTTCCGCGATTGCTTTCATTCCAAATTTTTTCCGAGCGATTTCTAGAGCTTCCTCCGCGGTCGCCGCCGAACCGACCGCGACAAGATTCGCGACGTGGTCGGATTTTATAAAGCCTTCGATTTTCGCAGCTGCAGTCTCGATCGTAACCCACCGCGTCTCGTCGCTGCGCGGCTGCTCCTCTGTGTCGGTGAAACGCTGTGTAATCAAAGTTCCGAAGCGGGCATGATTAAAAACAACGTACACCTCTCTCACATCACGCCGCCATTTGCCACCATACTGATACCGTTTCGGTTCTGTCACCGTCTCCATTTTGATACCCTCCTTTGGATTTTGCAAATTAGCTAAAAATTTTCGAGATCTCGCAGCAACTCGTTGTCGGATTCTCCGATGCTCGAGACTTCGCCGGCCGCGTCGTGCTCCATGTCGTGGAGCCGTCGAGACTCTCCCGATAGGCGCCGCGAAAAATGGTTTGGGATCGAGATTATCTCGTCCTGCACCTTTTCTGCGGCGAGCCTCCCGCCCGGATCGCACGTATCATCGCCGATACCGTCGCCCATCTTGAGACACGCGAAAGCCGCGAGCGCGATCGCCGTGCTGATGTCCGAATATCCGCCACGCGAATGGTCGAACCGAACGCCGGCCGGCGTCTGCTTGAGCTCGAGCATCAGAAGTTCCGTCTCGATCATTTCGGACGGATAAATTTTCAGACGCCCAAAATGCAGAAGGTTGTAAAAGGGGGAGGCAAGCTCATTCCAGCTTTTCTGCGAAAACGCAAATTCTTCGACCGGCAAAATTCCGAGCAATCTTTCCATAAGATGCTGCGTCTGGTGTGGATCAAAAAGAGCCTTCGCGACTTGAAAATTTTTGGAGACGCCGAGCAAGTGGTCCTCGATCGACGCGAACTGGACCGGCCGGTCATGGGATCCAGCCCACCACCGCACGTCGTCCAGAACCACATTCGCGCCTTCCTTGTGCGCGATTGCCACGGCCGCGCGGTCGCGCACGCGCCCGAAATCGAGGCCGACACCGTAAAGTTTTCCTTCGGCTCCGACTCCGACCGGCATGAGGTCGAGATCCACGCAGCGCTCAAGGTCCTCGGACGTGATGAAATTGCCCGCGCCCTTGATGTCCATGTTGCCGAACAAACGCGCGAACACAGTCGGCGGCAAAAAGTCGCGCTGCGTCTGCACGTCGCGCTCGCTCATCCACGGCGGCGTGTTCTTCGTTTCGAAGTAGTACCAGTCGCCGCTGCCTTTGATTTTGTCGATCATCTCGAAGAACAAGGTCGAGAAATTCGCGCCTGCGTTCGAGAGGCAAACGAGCTGCGCGTCTTTGCGTTTGCTGCAGGCCGTGAAAAAACTGAAGAACAACTCCCTGTGACTCGCAGATCGAAGCGAGCTGAACTCGTCGATTATATAAAGCGTGCTCTTCGTTCCGTACGAACTCGGCCCGTCACTCGACATCACGACAATGCGGCCGTTCCTGTGCGTGATCTCGTTTTTGTTGACCCGAAACATCGCGCCCAATTTTGGGTTCCGGTCGAGGAAACCCTTGATCTCGCTGAGCGGCATCAACCCCTGATCCGTCGTACTCGCGACGATCGGAATCTCCTGGCCGCGCGGCCCGAGCAGCAATTCCTCAAGCGGATACCATGCCGCCAAGCCGGACGTCTTGTCCCATCCGCGCGAAAGCTTGAAAAAATTGAACTTCTGCCGGCGCTCAACAAGAGGCGCGAACATGTTGCGTTCCTGCACGTCAGTTCTGATGTCGCCATAGCGCCGGCCGTCCTCCATAATCCGGTGAACGGCGCGGAACAGCGGACGATCCTTTCTGTATTTTTCAAGCTCTTGGTTGCTCAACACTTGCGACCTCCGGCCCCTGATCTTTTTTCACACGATACTTTTCTTCCAACGCCGCGACGTCGACCGGCTCCGCCTCTTCCATGAGCGGCAAACCCAAAGTCTTGCGGGAAAGCGGCGTCAAACCCAGTTGCTCGGCAAACCGGGCCATCGAATTAGAAATCGTTGTCCTTGTTTTCAAAACCGAGCGGACGTCGAGATCACCATCGCCGCCCAGTCGAAACGGCCCCACCGCCATGAGCCAGCGGTCCACGAGGAAAAGGAAAATCCGCGCGCGCGCGAACTCCTCGACGAGCGCACCATGCTCCGGCCGGATCCACGGCAGATTCGTGATCCTGCTCACTTCCTCGTCCAGCGCCTGCAAACCGATCACGCAGTCCGAGCGCGTCTTGTCGTACTTTTCGCACTGGCCCTTCTGTCCGATGAGGCAGCGATCGCAGCCAGGCATCGGACCGCCGCGCAGATACGAGTAGCCGCCGTGCCGCAGGTGAGCGATGCCGAGATTTTCCTTCCCTCCAATATGTCCGCTTCCAAAACCGCCCATGCTATTTTCTCCTAATTCATTCCAGGCAACGGAATTCAACCTGCCCATACCAACGCTGCGAGCGCCACAAGCATTAAGATCGTCAAGCAGCCCAACGTCAGATCCAAGACAATCGGCTTTCATAAACTTTCCTAAGTTCTTGCGTCCGCCTCGAACTTGCCGATCTCTTTCCTCACGCGCTCTAAAACGCCATCCAAGTTATCGAGGTTTCCGGTGAATGAATGCCCGGGCCCGTTGCTCGCCCGGTAATCAATCTCGCAACGAATGCTCTGTTCACCATTCGCCCGCTTATAAAACTCGAGTTCAATTTTTAGCTGCCCCATGTCCTGCCCCTTTCAACGAAGAATCTCCGGCCAGGCGCGGAGGAACGCCCTGTAAGACGGCCGGAGCCCAGCGCGCCGCCATGCCGGGCGCCCAAGCCCTTGAGAACGGTCGCTGGAAAAATTTTTGTTTTACTGAATCCTTGATGGCCATCACACCACCTCCGCGCAATCGCTCGTAACACACAAATGGAACTTTCGGCAAAGTTGGCAGTGCACGATCCGCATGTCGGCAGCCATCGGAACGCCATGCCTGCGCATGTGAATCAACGAGTCGCTTGCCGCCATCTCATCAGGATAAGCGGGTAGGCTGCAGCTCGGACCCGATCGACGAATCGATGCTTGGCGCTTCATGCTGCTACCAGTCCTCGCCCGACACCGCCCGGTTGCGCCGGGTTTGCGCAGGGTTGCCCTGGGTCGAGTCGGATACCCCTGTCTTTGACTTCTGCGCCGATTCGACCACCCTTCCCGACGATTGCGGCGGTGTTCGACCGGCGTTCTATCCCGCGTTGTTCGGTGAAGCGAACTACACGACTTGCGGTTAAGTCTTTGCGTTTCCGCGACTTGTGCGAAAATTGATAAACTGGAACTTTGTTCCGCGAACCGGAAGCACCGAACGCCAGCCCGCGAAAGGTCGGTCGGGCACTCGAAAACGCCTGCGCAGTGAAGTAGTGAAGCCAGTGAAGTCTATTTCCGGGTAATCTCGCATAACGTATACATATGTAAATTAACCGGAAAGTGGGTTCACCACGCTTCACGGCTTCACTCCCCTCGGAAAAACAACTCGCCCGGCGGTGAAGTGGTGAAGTCAAGAATGCTTCACTGATCATGGTTTTCCTCCGAAACGAGGCCTATGCCGAACCAAAAAATCGTTCCCCTTTCATTGCCAGCCGTAAGCCGACCGTTTAAAAAACCTCTGCTTTCAAGTTCCTTCTTAAAATCTTTTCGAGATAATCCGGCCCTTGTTTTATCCAAACCTGTCCATTTACCGTAGGCGCTCCAAAGAATTTCCGCTTTTACTTTTATTTGCGTTTTTGTGCTATATGGCATTTCTTTGCAAATAAAGCATTTCTCATTTATGAAATCAGCGAGAGGATCCATGGAGTCCTGATACTCTTTCCCCGCGTTTTCGACATCGGGCGGGTTTCCGAGCCCGTCTTCCTGCCATGCGTAGCAACCATCCACGAGCCAGGCCAGAATGCCATCGCGTTCTTTGAGCAAAAGCTGATCAAAGTCACCTATCTGCTCTTCTTTCGGAATTTTCACCTCATAAGGAACGACGCGGATGCGGCGATGGAGCGCCGCGTCCGTGCTGACCCGCATCAGGTGGTTGACGGCGAGGACCGGCTTGAATTCCGGGATGAATTCGAACCACTCTGCTCTCATGAACCGGGCGGCCACTTTGTCGCGGCCTGTGATTTGCTTCACAAGCGCCTCGTCTAGCCGGCGTCCTTTCTTGACCTCAATGGAATACACCAGGCGGGCACCTTTTAGCCGGGCTAGATCATTTGGGATTTTGTCATTGTTGCCTTTGTCCAAAAATGTTTCGATTGGCGTCGCCATCGCGTAAGTGTTTAAAATGTCGCTGACGACGGTCACTTCCGTGCTTTTGCCGTTGTCGCCGCCTTCGCCATGAAGCACAAAGAGCGCCTTATCCTTTGTCATGCCCGTCAAACAACTCCCCCACATTTTTTGTTTGAACTTTATGAGCTCTTCATTTCCAGCCATGAATTTATTTTGAAATTCGATCCATTGAGGACATTCTGCTTTTTGGCTGAAGCTCGCGTTTGAGATTTTTGTGATCAGATCAGCCCTGTTGTGATCCTGAAATTGTCGCGTCTTTAGATTCAGCGTTCCATCCAGGCAGTTGAGAAGCCAGGGATCTTTGTCGAAGTCTTCAGGAAGAATCGGCAACTTGCTATTTGCCAATTCGATCATCGCCCGGATTTTGTCCGCTGCCTCCGACCGCGCGGCCCACTTCCCAAGCGCCCTTCTCCAATCGTCGTCTTTCTCCGCAGATGCCTCCGCATAGATGTTGCGGACTGTCTCCGACGCTCGGCGCGTGACTTCGTTTGTTCTGTCTTCAGTCCAGCATGCGCCGGTCCAGTAAAACCATTTCTTCCACGGCTTGCAGTAGCGTAAATCGTGTCCATGCCGCGCCACGAGCCGATTCGCGTTTCCTGAATCAGTAAGGTTTTCGCCGGATGTATTTCCCGGTTCATAGCGGCATGAGGACTCAGCAGCTTTTTTAACTTCAGCGGGATCAAGCAGCGGCATGCACTTCGCGGCATTTTCTTCCCGAAGAGCCGCCTCAATCGCAGGCTGACTCATTCCCCGCGCGCGCATCGCGCAACCGAGCTTGAAAAGAACGTCGTTCCGATGTCCTGCCGTTATTTTTCCCGGCAATGTTAGGACTACGGCATGTTTTCCATTTCCGCCCGAATGCGTCGGAAGAAGTTTAAGCAACCATTCGGGAATTTTGGCGAGGGGAAGATCATCCGGCGCATGGTCAACTTCTGGGACGTATTCACGGCCGCTTGCGTGCCTGGACGGCGGCGCGACAACAAAACCGTTATCAGTGCGCACGTCGAGGCCTGGTAAAAATTTAACTGCGTTTTTTATCTCAAGTCCCGGATGACGGAAATAAAGATGTCTTCCGCCCGACGGCGTCAACACCGTCACGGTTTCGGGAAGCGCCCCGTGCTGTTCCTCCAGCTTGCGAAGGGTCTCTCCGCCGTCGATGCCTTCGTCGGGTTTACAGTCGATATCGATAATTAAAAGGCCGCTTTCCTTTCCCGCCGCAATCCCGACGTTTGCGTTTGGCATCTTCGTAAATATTTTTTTGATCAGCTGCTCGTCGGTACTCGCATCTTTTACGCCGTGATTGCACCACGGGTGCTTCCCCGCATTTGAGCACCGCGGATTTCCGCAGGTGCAAAAACCAGACTCTGTTATGGAATGAACAGGAAGGACCGGCCAGCCTCTGCCAATGTAGTCAACCGCGGCTTCGAGCGTACTTTTTGTGATCACGCCGTAGCACCTCCTCCCGTTTTAAGGTGCGTGAGCCCTTCGCGTTCGAGAAAATCGTCGAACAGAAGGTCGGCCAGCCAATTTGCGATTTTCATACGGCGGGCCTCGACATCGACCGGACGTCTGACTGTCCGTTCGACAAAGACCGGATCTTGAGGTATGCGACGGCGCAATTCTCGGCGATCAGCGGACATGATCGGCCTGCCTGGGCAGAAGAATGACGGAGGGATCTTTAAGACCAAGAACTTTCAGTAACTTTTCCAGGCGGGGGCCTGGAATCGGAGTTTTACCTTCAAGGTAGTGCGCAATCTGTGAGGGCCAAACACCGAGGATTTCAGCGAGTTCTTGCTGACGGATTTTTCGTCGACGGAGAAGGAGGCGGGTAATCTCACCGTCGAGTTTGACTTTGCCTAAAATGAAGAACGCCGAACCCATAAGTTTCCTTATCAGGTTCGGCGTTCCACCGCAGACAGCGATCTTTTGCTGGCACTTTTCCCACGCTCGTGCAGTACTTTTTCGAGCGCGGTTATAAACTGAACTTATTCAATCAACCTCATTTTACCATATTGAATTTCTTAATCAACTGATCTCACAAAAAAAGCGCAGAAAATTTTTCTCCTGCGCTTTTTTTAAATCGGTTTCAACTCGCCATTGTCGTAAACAAAGCGCTCGGTCGTGATGCGACCGTGCGACATCTCTTTGGGTTGCAAAGAGTTGTGCGAGTTTAACCGGGATGTGTGGAGGTGGAGGGAATTGCACCCTCGTCCAAGAGATTTGACTTAAAAGGCGCTCCATGCTCAGTCTGCGTTTTATTTAATCCCTGAAGCTCCCGCAGCCGGGATTTTCAGAGACGAGCTTTCAGAGTCTTAGCCCGGCGCCGGAAAACGCGGCGCCGAACGCGTCCCGCTAATGTCGTTACTTCAGCCTAGCGGGCGTTGGCCGGGTAACGTCGCTGTCAATTAAGCAGCGATTGGAAGAACACCAAGGCCCATCGGGACCGAAACCGGTCCGACTGCCCTGTTGTTCCAGCTGGTTTTATCAGCATTTGTGTTTTGTCAGGTGTTTTAAGAGGCCTCCCGACAACCTCTGCATGCTCCCTTTAATTCTCTTCCCCTGTCGAAACTGGTCACCCCCAGGAAAGACAAATCAATTATATCATGCCGGGCGGCACAGCTCAAGACAGTCCTAATGGCCCGGATTCCTGATTGATCAAGTCGGCGGCCTTAGTATTATTGCTCGTCGCGAAAACACCGACGATTTTAAACCCGTCGCCGCTCGTGCCATAAACCGAATCAATGGCAATATCGTGGTTACCGAGGAGCTTCGCCACCGGCGCAAGCGTGCCCACCTTGTTTTCAAATTCTACGATCACCACCTCGCGTTCGCTGATCGAAGGAATGAAATAGCTGAGCGCTTTTTTGGCCCGGTGATTGTCTTTGGCGATGAGCCGCAAAAATCCTTTATCTCCCACGGTATAAGCGCAGAGATGAATCACATAAATTCCCTCAAGAGCCATTGCCGAGGTGACACGGCCCAAAAGCCCGGCCTCATTGGGGGCCTCACATAATAATTCGTTCATGATCAATGCTCTTGCCATCGTCCCTCCCTGGTCCTTTTAAATGATTATGTATTTCGGCGATGCTGCTTTACGGCCGCGGCGCTTTCCCGGTCATGCATGCGCCGTTTGATGTCTTCACGCTTGTCCAAAAGTTTTTTGCCTTTTGCCAGCGCGATTTCCACTTTGACTTTTCCTTTTTTGAAGTACATTTGAAGCGGAACGATGGAAAATCCCTTTTGGCTCATTTTCACTTCAAGGACCTGGAGCTCGGCGCGGTTCAAAAGGAGTTTGCGGATGCGGATCGGATCAATATCGGTGTAGCCCTGAATTTTGGAATAGGTGGTGATATGGCAATTAAAAAGAAAAGCTTCGTTTTTCATGACGCGGACAAAGCTGTCGCTTAAATTCACGCGGCCTTCCCGGATGGATTTGACTTCGCAACCGAGAAGCGCGATCCCTGCCTCGAATTTCTCATAAAGGAAAAAACGGAAGCGGGCTTTGCGGTTTTGGATGGTCGTAGTGGTGGTCATAGAAGCATTTCGTGATGTTTATGCGGCTAGAGGGACTTGAACCCCCACACCCTTACGGGCTTTAGCTCCTGAAGCTAACGCGTCTGCCAGTTTCGCCATAGCCGCATGAAAAGAAAACAATAAATCTGGGCAATATAGGACTCGAACCTATGACCCCACCCATGTGAAGGGTGTGCTCTAACCAACTGAGCTAATTGCCCCTATAAAACTACGCCCGCCCCAAATACTCGCCCGTTTCGGTATTGACCTTGATCTCCGTCCCCTCTTGGATGAAAATTGGGACCTGGAGTTTAAGGCCCGTTTCGCAGACGGCGGACTTCGTATTATTGGAAACGGAATCCCCTTTGACTCCCGGGGGTGAATCCGTGACTTTAAGCGTAACCACTTTGGGAAGCTCCGGCATCACGGGTTTTCCCTCAAAGAACTCCACCTTGATTTCCATATTTTCTTTGAGATAAAACTTCGCGTCGCCCATGATTTCGTCGGTGAGGGCGAAACTCTGATAATCTTCCATATTCATGAAATGGTGCCCCTCGGCATCCGAATAAAGATACTGGCAGGGATGGGGATCGAGAACCGCCCGCTCGAACTCTTCGTCAGACGCGAATTTATTTTGAATCGTTCTCCCGTTGGTAAGTCCGCGCAAAGTCGCCTGCACGAAAGCGCGCTTGTTGCCGGGCGAACCGCGGTGGTAATCGGTCACGACATAAATTTCTTTATTGTATAAAACGGTGGTGCCTTTTCGTAAATCATTGGCTTGCATGGAATCTTCCCCCTTGGAAAAGTCTGGGATTATACCATAAGGGGAAGATTAGCGTCATCCCCGAATGCTTTTGTCGGGGATCCTCAACCTATGGATTCCCGCCTAAAATCATGCGGGAATGACTAGAACTAGCGGATTTGAATGACAGACAGGATACGCTCATCCGCATCCCCGCGCCGGGCGGAGAAAAAGGATTCGTGAGAGCAGGAGGTGCAAATTCCGGAATCCTGCAGATTCTGGGGAGGAACCCCCGCCTCGATCATCCTTTGGCGGGCAGCACCGGCCAAATCCATCCGGCCTTTTTCGGCCGTGAGAGGACGATAAAATAGAGGGAAATATTCTGCGAATTCCTTGCTCACCTCGTAACAACAGGCCCGGATAAAAGGGCCGAAAGCGATTTGAATATTTTCCGGCGACGAATGAAAGGATTCCTTCATCCGGAGTATCATTTTCTCGAGAATCCCGGCTTTGAGGCCGCGCCAACCGGCATGGGCCAGGGCGGCGGCTTTATTGACCGGGTCCCAGAAAAAAGCAGGAATGCAATCGGCGGTCAGGATTCCGAGAACTGTTCCGGGAATTGCTGTCAAAATACCGTCGGCTTCCCTCCCGGACGCGAGTGTTTGAGCGCAATCCAGTAAAATGATTTCACTGCCATGAACTTGCTTGGGACGGGTAAGCGCGTCAGGGGGAAGGCCGGCACTGGTCAAGAATTCATCGAAACGGGCACGGAGATATTGGCGTCCGGAAAATGCGGCAAAAACATTTCCCGTAAAAAAAGATACCGGATAAACCCCGGAATTGTTGCGGCTAGTGGCTTGCATCGGCGGCCGGCTCGAAAAATTTTTCTGAGCTCAAAAGATTTTCGGCCTTTTTCATGACGGGATCGGCGTGAAACCGCTTACGGATGGCGCCGTCATTCAAATAATTATTGATAGCAACAAAGAGCATGCCCTGGTCAAGCGCAAGGTACTTTTTGGCCACAAGCCCAGTTTCCACGGTGACGGCATCATAAAAACCGTATTCCCCGTAAATATCGTAAAGCTCGATCATTTTCCTAAAGTTCTGGATGGCTTCTTTGGGAGCAAACTCAAGCGCAAGACCCGTGACATGCGGCGTGACAACCCCGGGTTTGTACCCTTTGGCCCCGAACGGTTTCGCCCCATATTCCGAGTATCCCCCTTCAGGCACCGAAGAAGGGCTCATGCCCCAGACCGGGTATTGTAATTCCTCGAACGCATAGCGTATCTGCCCCTGCACATGGACTTTATTATTGAGGCCCAAACCTTCAGGGGCCAGTTCTTTTTCCTTTAAAATGATCGTCGGCATCAAGGCCTCGAAGCCTGATCCTCCCCAGCTAGGCACGAACTTCAGGTCTTTCCATACATAGTAACCGCCGTCATAGGTATGCCCCAACGTAGTGCGCTTCCCGCGTTCCTTGGGTTCCTGGGACTGCCAGGCATATTCTTTTGGAAAAGTACGGACCAACCCCATGAACCAGTGTTCTTCCGGCACTTCGGCCTGGGCGATCGCGATGTAACTGGAAACGCGGGGCTCGGTGTAGAACGCGCCGTAATGATAATCGGAAGTGACATTGAGATTGTCATAAAAACCGTGGAACATCTGACGCTCCACCGGATCATAAAAAAAGGAGAACTTGCCCCGTTTGATCAGCCTTTCGGCCTGGACCGCAGTTTCTTCGGGAAAAGCATTTTTCACGACATACAGGCCGGCCACCAGCCAGCCGCTGTCCACAAACGAAACAAAAAAACTGGTGCGTTCCGCCGTGGTCGTATCGTAATAATTGTAGGGAAATCCACTCGAATGGTATTCCACCTTTTCCATGGTGTCCATCGTCAGCCGGATGCGTTTGACGGCATGTTCCCGCGTGATGAAGCCCAAATCATACGCCGACACCAGGCACATGAAATACACGCCGATATTCGTCACGTTCGTGTAATCCCCGACAAAAATGCCGTCTTCAACGGGCTTGGTTTTCCCCATCTGAATCGTATCGAGCGGCAGGCCGTGTTCCTTGTCCACGATTTCATCGAAAAAACGCCAGGTGTCTTTGGCTATTTCCATCAAGAAGGCCTTATCGTCTTTGGGAAATTTCTTTTTCACAACATTTTGGGAGGGAAATCCGCCGAGACGGGTGATGAGAAATTTCTGAAAATCGAGGCCTTCGATTCGTGTCGGAGTTTTTTGTTTGTCATGTTTCGGAAAGTCGACCGCGGAAGGACCGGGATTGCCGGTCTTCACGAAACGAATATTGTCGATATAAAGCGTGCCCTTTTTTTTGGTCACATGACGGTCATTGAAAACAAAGACCAACTCGTCCAGGTCTTTGCGGCCGATCGAAGGGTTTTTCCAGGATTCGGGGTCCGCGAAATTCAGGATGCCGGTCATCCGGTTCAAGGGGATGCTCACCGTCTCCCACTTTCCCGTCACAAAAATTTCGGCAGAGCCTTTGATTTTTTCAGCCCGCTTGGGGTCCTTATTTTTTTCGGGATCATCCCCTTTTTCCAGCGGCTTGAACTTTTTGACTTCGACCCTCAATTTTTCGGTGAACCCTTTGGTCTCATCGCCCTTGATCTCAAACTCGAGATGATCGTAGCCTTCGGCATCCAAATTATAAAGTTTGGTCCAGAAACCGTTTTGAGAGGGACGGTCGGTCTCCACCGAATAAGACAACTTTAGAGCCTGGTTCGGCTTGCCTTCTTTGTCGGGCATGGGAGCAAGATCGGCATCGGTGTAGGAATTATTTTCGTCCGTGGGATCCATGTTCCAGGCCCCGCTTTCGCCGCCGAGATTATTGACAAGATCGGCGCCTTCATAATCGGCGATCATCAAGATGTTGGAAGCTCCGGTTTTTGCGGCAGGGCTTGGGGAAGGCGCCGCCGGAGCGACCGGCAAGAAAGATAAAGCGAGAATGATCGTGAAAAGAATGGGTTTTTTCATCAGAAATAAAGCTCGATTAATGGCGGCGATGTTTTTTTTCTTTACGGCCCCTGATTTTCCGGTCCGGCCGCAAGCGGGAAAAGAAATTTCCAAAGGGATAGCTGACAAGCATCATCAAATCCTTCCAAAGACGGCGGCTCCCGAGCATGGCTACAAAGACTTTTTGGTTCAAGGCATCCACCCGCCCCACAAAGCAAT
>CAYGIT010000030.1:0-22151 GCA_964349955.1 uncultured bacterium | reverse complement strand
AATTAAATGAATATTATAATTAATTATATATAAAATATCAGCAGTCACCAATTATCGAATCCGAACGTTCTTTTATGCCTAAAAAGAGAGATTTGAAAATCTTCCCGAAGAAACCATTCGATCCAGAATTAAATTTACCCACAACAACCAATACCGTCGAATCTATGTGTTGCATTATTCGTGATTTACTCAGACGCAATCGCTGTGCATCCAGTCCTCAATCCCTCCTCAAATGGACGACTGCGCTCATTCGATTGCGCCAAAAGCTGATCTGCAATGGCAAACATCATCAACAGATTTAATTAACTCAACCCCAAAATGCGATCACCTCAAAAGCCTCAAATTTTCTCCCTATTTGCCCCAGGCTTTTACCGAGCAAGGAGTCGCCATGCTCTCCAGCGTTCTTAATAGTGAACGTGCGATTCAGGTGAATATCCAAATTATGCGCGCATTCACAAAAATTCGGCAGATGCTGGAAGCGCATAAAGATCTCCGGGAGATGATTGAAGCCATGGAAAAGAAATACGACCATCAATTCAAAGTGGTCTTCGATGCATTCCGAGAATTGCTTGACCCGCCCGCTAAGCCAAAACCCAAAATCGGTTTTTATTAGACCCAGTTTTTTGCCGGAGGTTTTACCAGGAGGGCGGATCGTTCTTGGCGGATGGATTTGAAACGGTGTTTTCAGAATCAGCAGGCCGGCGGATTTTCGGGGCGGCAATTAATTTTTCTTTTCGCCTTTCCTGATCTGGATCCTGCATCAGCTTTTTACCGTTCGCCGGCTCCGGGCGCTGCTTGTGTTTCTTTATCTTCAGTTTTACCGCATTGAGTATGACAGGATTTAATTTTAAAAAAGCAGCGGCATTATTCACCAATTCTAAAAGAGTGGCCGGACTCAATCCATTGAGTTTATGATTGACTCCCGCAATGCCTTCGCTTGCATACAATGCATTCAGATCTGCGACAAGATCGTTCATCTCTTTTTCCGGCTCCGCTTTAACCGCATTCCCTGCGTCGAGCTGAACAGTTGAAGTTCCTTCGAGCGGATTGACAGTTTCAATGTCACCCCCCGTCCAGGCACCTCCTCCTCCGATATTCACTGCAGGATTAAGAGGCACGTATCCTGTTCCGGATGTGTTAAGTACCGGGGAAGTTCCGCTGCCCGGAAGGCCTCCCCCGCCGGAACCGCTATTACTGATGGGGTCTGCCACTGCTGCCGCAGTTATTGTTTCGGGCGTGTCAGCCGTCGTTGTTACCACAGGTTCAGTGGACGGGGCTTCTGCCGGCGCTTCAGCCTCTGCGGTTACCGGTTCTGACGCAGCCGGTAAAACCGGTGACGTTATTGCAATAGAATCCGCCGGCGCATTTGCAGATGATTCAGCAGTTGCCACGGTTGTTACAACCGGCGCCGGCATTGATGCATTTGTTACTTCGGCCGTTGCTGTAAGAGGTTCCGCGGATACAACCGTATCAGTAACCGTTGGTGTTGTTGCGACTGTCACCGGCATCAGCGATTCTGCTGCGATCACAGGCGCAGGTGTCGAAACGGGTTTGAACGCTGCAAGATTAACCGGTAGGGTCGGCGTGAGCAATAAGGGCGGTATGATCAGCGCCGATATTGTCGCGGCCGCTTGGACCGGTTCAGCATTCACCGGAGTTGCTGTCGTCGCTGGTATAGTTACAGCGGTTGTTGCAGCCGGTAAAACACCAGGAGATACCGTCGCCGTCGTGAGCGGTGAAAACGCTATGCCGGGTGCTGATGCTGACTTGGAACTGTCCTCATTTTTATTTTCCGCCGGAGGCATTGGAAACATGGGTGATGATGTTTCCGAGGGTTCCGCCGAAGGCGATATCAATTGAGTGATTGCGTCAGGCTCTACCGTTTCATCAATCGGCTGCATTGCCACCGGGACCTCGGCTGTTACTGTCGCCAGTGAAACATCAAACAATGGTGAATCGTTTATGGCCGTGATTGTTTGAACCGGTTCAGTATTCACGGAAGTTGTTGCCGCCGTTGTTCCGGATGCCGTTAAATCAGAACCGTCCCCATTTTCGCCATTTTCCGAACTGGGAGGAGGCCCAATTAAATCGCTTACTTGCGGCAAAGGAGAATTAATGAGCTTAATTTTGCCTGGCTTGCCCTTGACTTCAATGAAAAACATATTGGAATTAGGAAAATTCGTTCCCTGAAGCACATACTCCACTTCCACTTTGAGTTCATCAGAGGGCGTGATCGATACCGTCATGTTCGCACGACGGCCCGGAACCGCGGCAGGGACTGCGACAACCACCCAGGTTGTCCCGGGTTTAAACATTGAGCCATCATTATCATTGTCATCCGTATCCTTCGTTTTCTCCCAAACTTTTTTCGCGTCTGAACTATTCAAAAAATCCGTTACAAACAAACCACTGGCCGGATCTTTCGAAAGCGGAGACTCAAAAACAGGCAGTTGCCCATCCCCCGTATTTAATTGCCGTTGCGCCACAAGCGTTGCGGAAATTTCGGCGCTTTCATCTTCCTCTGCAGGCGTAGATGCCGGAGATGGCGATGGGGTTGCGCTTGGCGAAGGAGAAGCATTTACCACAGGCAATGCCTTGTCAAAATATAAACGATAAGATGTTCCCATCCCCCCGGGGTCTGCGAATTTAGCAACGCCCAAGACATTCGCGATAGAGATATTAGCGCTTACCGGCAATGCCATTAATTTCAGCAACATAGCCGCTTCGTTCGCTCCCATCATGCCGGAATTCGTAAAGGGTCCATAAAACATATCCATGAGTTGGGGAGTGAAGCCGTTAACCCTTTGTGCATTCGGGTGCGCATAGCGATCCGAAAAATCTATCCTGCAGTTTCCCTGCCCATATAAACAGCTTCCCATGTTTTGAATGGATGCCGTATTGCCGTCGGCCGGCTGAAAAAAGATTGCTTCCGACACAGGCCTCGGCCGGACAAGCGGCGGTAAAGATGCAACCTTAAACATGCCTGCATTCAGGACGCTATTTCTTTGGCCATACGCATCGTAATAGTGTAACTCCCCTACGTAGATCAAGGATGAAGTCTGAGGAAGCCCCGCAATTTCGCCCGAGCAATTTCCCGCAAAATCACATTTCAACAACAGAGAATGCTCATTTCTGCTAAAGTCGCCCGAAAAAGCAGAAGTGGGAAGCGTGCCCTTCCAATAATTTAAAACGAGGGTCCCTCCGTTCAACGCCGGACTGATTTGCACTTTCACATTGACTTTCGAGGTCGTGGCGTCTGTCGTTGACGAATAAGATAAATTTTTGACCGTTATGGTATTTGTCATCGCCTCAGGCTGCTGTAAATAATTGCTATTGACGCCCAAACTTGCGGGATCCAACCCAAATGGCCGCAGAATAATCTGTCCGGTATTATTGCCGGGAATATCCATCCAGGTATTCAAAAAGGTCCCATTCTCGGGTTGCCCTGTTGAGGCGGTAGTTGCATTCAGGCGAACCGGGAAACGCATCTGGGGGACATAAGAATCACTGTAGATAATAATTGCTTTAAGCGGTGAACCTGGGAGGAAATCGTGAATATTGGCTTCACAATGGCTCGTGGCGCCCGTAAAACTGCATGCTGCCAGAACAGCATCTCCGGCCTCGTTCTGGATGACAAGCCGGTCTTGCGGTCTCAACCCTGAACCAAAATCCATAGTCACGGTATTCCTTATTTTCTGGCTTGCGACCGCAACGTTCGGAAGATTGGTGCGTGAAGCGATGAAAGTTTGCACGGGCGCATTATTGATGATGACCGGAGGAAATGACGGGGCCGGCAAAGGCGATGTTGTCATTCCGCTTTCAACCACGGGAGCATAGGCAGGGAGACCGGGCATGTTGAACGCCGCTAAAAAAACATTCAAAGGCACGGTCGTCGTGTAGGTTTTCCAATCATTGGTTGCATCATTATCATTCCCCTCAAAAACGCTGTAATTGATCGTAAGGTTTTGCCCGATTGTCCAGCTCCAAATCGAAAATTGATCCGCATTATTCCCGGATAACTGTTGCAAAACCTGTCTCAAAGGGCGCGAATGAACTATTTTTGTTCCATCCGGCATGTCCTCTACCAGGATCAACCCTAAAGGGTCTGACTGGGAATACGCAGGCCCCATAATGAGTTTCGCCGTTCGGCCATTAGAGGCCTGAAGTCCCATGGAAAAAGCAGGGGTAGGATAATAGACCTGAAGGGCCTGCCCAAGCGAGGTCACACTGCCATCCAATCCATAAATCAATGTATCTTCCCCTCTCAAACGTGTAACCAAAAAGCTGTTTGCGCCCGGGATATATTCCACTGGGTCGTTCCCGCCCGGCACCGAAAAACTCGTCTCCCGGACCGACAGATCACCCGTATTGACTACCCATACACGAAGAACCGGTTCATTCCAGCCCGGATGAATGTTGGCGTATAAAATTAATTTTCCGCTGTCTGCCACCATATGGTCCGGGTTTCCGTTGATGGCGATTTCCTTGAGGACCTTGCCGTCCGGCACGCGGAAAATTTTCAGAACCGACTGGGATGAAGAATTATTCCGGATAAGAAGAACCAAATTCCCCTCCGAGGACACGGCCGTTGATTGCACCACCTGATCAGGTCCAAAATCATCCGGCTGTAAAATCAGCTTTTGCGTCGCGCCCGTCTGTGAATCGTAAATGGAGGCAATGGAGATACTGTCTGTTGTAGCGACGAACCCGAAATATTGCCGGTTAGCAGAAACAAAAGAAGAGTCAGGCCACTTGTCTGCCAGTAAAAATTTATCAAATTGAGCGGGATTCGCTTTATTTAAAATCCCGGCCGCAGGGCGGCCTAAAAAACCATCAGGATCCGGGGGCAGATTCTTCCCCACTTCAACAATGACTTCTGTTTGCCCCGAGCCAATAGGAGCAAGTTTTCCCACATACGCCGGCGCCGTGCCGCTGACCGTGATTTCTTTGTCAGTCGGGACTGCGAAGGGCCCGGACTTCTTGTCATAGACGACAGACACCATTCGCGCAGAATCCGAAACTGGCTGGGATAAGGCGTTGCTGGTACCGGTGGCGGTCGAATGGGTGGTACTCGTGCTGACTGTATTCGTTGGTGCATTGGTTGTGCTTGTGGCTGTACTCGTGCCAGCCGTATTCGTTGATGGATTAGTTGAAACTGTAGTTGCAGGAGTTCTTGTATTTTGGGATACCGTATATTGCTGCTGTGGCGTAATAACAGGCAACGGCAATTGAGAAGAACTGCCAGGAACACCAATGCCATAGACCTTGTTCTGCCACGCATAAGGGTCCCATTGAAGGGCATCCGTATAGCTTTGAATGCTGATTTGGAATTGATAGCCGGCTGCCCCCGAAAGATTCTCCGTCGCATAAGTGTCGATATCGGAAGGAGCAACAGTTTGAAGGCCTCCAAAACCATGAGGTCCGGGCCCGGATGCGTTTCTTTCATCCTCTTGTGCCTGATTCCAAATTTGCGTGAAAAATTCCTGTGGAATAAGTTCACAATTTCCTATATTCCCATTCCCGGACTGATCACATTCAACGTAGAGCTCCGCTTCCTGGGTCAACGGATTTTCAGGCTGAACCGGAGGAGTTGCCGGGTTAGAGTATTCTTTAGTAACACTAATGCTGTGGATGTAGACAATAGATCCATCCGCACAGCCGCTGTGAGAACAATCGCTGATGACAGCCGTGCCCTCCTGATTTCTCAACGCCTCCAAAGTCTGCCCTACGGACGCGGTGGGACCTTCACGAAAAAAAGTATTCGCATTGATATATGTTCTTCCATCGCTTCCTATTAATCCGTTATAAAGACTCGTCTCAAAACTTCCATCAGGAAGCGGGTAATCCCTTTCCACAAGCCCCACTGTGACTTCTATCGTTCGAAGATTCCTGGCGGCCAAGGGGTCCGTATCGCGCGCTGATGTTGATACAGAAACCGTCGATGGTGAATTTACAGATGGGATTGTAGCGATTCTTGCCGATCCGGTAACTGTGGCTGTGGGTGCTACAACAGGAGGAGCGGGGATCGATAAAGGACTCGATACGAAATAGGTGGGGGGTAGACTCGCTGATCCTGTATATATAGAAGGAGCAGGCGTCGGATTAGGATTCGCTGCGGGCGGGGCCGCCATCATTACGGGTTGATAATAAAGAGCGGCTGAACCTGAACCCGTAGACTGCGATTCATCCGCAAACGCAGAGGGCAAGGAGATTGATGACACAACGGGCATGAACGCCAGCAAAAAGGCCAATAGAAAAGCCGCTATTTTATTAATATTTTTTTTCCTGATCTCCATTGTTTTTTTCCTGTCAAACATTCTAAAATGGCTTACTAAGATAAAGCTACCTGTGCATTGGATGAAATACAAGCCCTTGGGGCGCTTTTGGATCGCAAAACAAGAAATAATTGCAAATCATTTAGATATAATGAGTTATATAAAAAAATCAAGGGGTCTATCTAGCAATAACCAGCAGTTCGTTAGGTGTTTTGCGGGGATGACTGATCGTTCTCGCCAGAGGGGTGCAGAACGGTGTTTTCGGAATCAGGAGCCCGGCGGGTTTTCGGGGCAGCAATTAATTTTTCTTCTTCCCTTTGTTGCTTCTGCATCAGTTTTTTATTCAGCGCCTTGACCAGGAGTTGCCGGCGTTTCTTTGTCTTCAACTTGATCAAATGATTCATCACCGCATTGAGGACTTCGGGTTTTAATTTCAAAGAAGAGGCGCCGTTCATCAATTCTAAAAGAGTCGCCGGAGACATTCCGTTGAGGGCATCATTAACAGCCGCGATGCCTTTGCTCGCATACAAGGCATTCAGCTGTGAAGCAATATCACTCATTTCTTTTTTCGAGAGAGACTGTTCCGCTTCGGAAGACTCCTCTTCCTTTCCCGGCACAACCGCATACACAACCTGATTATAAGCTTTGCCTTCAAAAGAACCGGCGGGCATCGACAATTCCACTTTTCCGATCATGTCGGACGGGTCTTCTTTTTGCAGGTTTCCGGTAACCGAACAAACGCCGTCCTTTGAGCAGCTCTTCAACTGAATCGGGACAAGCGTCACAAATTCATTGGGAGTGATCGTTCCATCTTTTCCTTGCATATGGCCGAAACCTGCTTCGGGAATGACCAGAAACGTGCTGCCGTCCGGACGTGGAAACGAAATGTAATTCAACAGATTGCTAAGAATTCCGTTGGAAGAAGTAATCGCATTGCCCGCTTCGGGCTGAATCTCGGAATTTTCCGGAGGATTATTGACATTTTCAACGCTCGTGAGCCAGCTACTTCCGCCTCCGGTGGTAACGGGTTGAGTCGTGGATGAAAATTTTGTTCCTTCTGTGTTAAGCACCGGAGAAGCTCCGCTACCCGGAAGCCCCCCCCCGCCGGAACCGCTACTACTGACAGGCGCCGGCGCTGTTTGCGTCGACGAATCGATTGAAGGCTCTGTCGAAGGTGAAGACGATGGTTCCGGCGATTCTTCAACCGACGGCGAAGGTGATGCTGAAGCATCAGTAGATGCTGATGATGAAACTTCGGGTGACGCAGATGCCGACGGACTCGGCGATGCGCTTGCCGATGCAGACGATGAAGGTGACGGTGATGCACTAGCGGACACCGGGGCCGGCGATGCTACCGCAGTCACAGGTACAGGCGTTGTATCCGATGTGGCCACAACCGGCTGAGTCGAGGACATAGTTTCCGCCAAAGGCGCTCCTGTTGAAACGGTTACAAGTTTTTGGGTATCAACCGGGAGAGTCGGTGACACCAATAGTGGAGGTAGGATTGGCGTTACTGCTGTTATAACCGGCGTTGTTGTAGTCACAGGGGTCGTTGATGTCGGTAACGTTACTGTTATCGGTGAAACATTAGGAGATGCCGTTGACAGCGGCCCAAATTGTATGGCTGGGGCCGACGGCGCAGGTGTCGGTGACGCACTTGCCGATTCCGACGGCGACGGTGACACGCTAACGGATGCTGATGGCGACGGACTTGGTGATGCACTTGCCGATGCCGATGGTGACGGACTTGGCGATGCGCTTGCTGATGCAGATGCCGACGGACTTGGTGATGCACTTACCGATGCCGATGGTGACGGACTTGGTGATGCACTTACCGATGCCGATGGTGACGGACTTGGCGATGCACTTACCGATGCCGATGGTGACGGACTTGGCGATGCACTTGCAGATGATGACGGTGAAGGGCTCGGTGATGCGCTAACTGATGCCGACGGCGACGGACTCGGCGATGCGCTTGCTGATGCCGACGGGGACGGCGAATTCGACGGTGACGGTGTTGCCGATGGTGTTGGCGTTGGTGTCGGGGTGGGCAACGGTGTTGGAGACGGATTTCCGAAGTTAGCTGTAAGATTATTGATCACCTGAAGCATATTCCCGATCGCGGTATTAAATCCTGACACCAGCCGGTTGGTTAATTCTTCCAATATAATAGCTCCCTGATTGATCAGATCAGTGATTGAGGGCAACGGAATTCCATCCAATGCCGCATCAATTCCAAGAAGATGTTCAATGCTGACCATCAAATTATTAATGGGACTGATCAAAGATTTAACCGAAACCTCGGTTAACCGCCTAAGGGTATCGGTCGCTTGAGTAATTAAGTCCGTAAGTCCAGATGCCGACGGCGAGGGACTCGGTGATGCGCTAACAGATGCCGACGGCGACGGGCTCGGCGATGCACTTGCTGATGCCGATGCCGACGGACTCGGTGATGCGCTTGCAGATGCAGATGCCGACGGACTTGGCGATGCGCTTGCTGATGCAGATGCCGACGGACTCGGGGATGCGCTTGCAGATGCAGATGCCGACGGACTCGGCGATGCGCTTGCTGATGCCGATGCGGACGGACTCGGTGATGCACTTGCTGATGATGACGGCGATGGACTCGGGGATGCGCTTTCGGATGCCGACGGTGATGGACTCGGTGATGCACTAGCAGATGCCGACGGCGATGGACTTGGTGATGCGCTTGCGGATGCCGAAGGTGACGGACTCGGTGACGTGCTAACAGATGCCGACGGTGACGGACTCGGCGATGCGCTAACAGATGACGACGGTGACGGACTCGGCGAGGGAGAGGGTGTGGGTGTCGGCGTTGCGGAAGGTGACGGTGAAGGCGATGGCGTCGGGCTTGGTGACGGAGATGGCGATCCAGACGGCGACGGAGATGGCGAGGGCGATGTTGTTTGACCGCCAATATAGATCGTCATCTGTTGCTTGCTATATTGCGCGTACAAACCAACCGCCCCTTTTAAAAGAGAACCAGGATCGGCGATCTGTGTGCCATCTACATTATAATATGTAATCCCACTGCCAAATTGAGTTGCGATGGTATTACCGGTTCCCGTGGCGGCGGAAGGATCCACGGTTTGAAAATAGGCATTCCCCGCCTGATTCGTATAAGCTTGTATCCCATTCACAAAAAGCATCTGGGGAGTTCCCGGAGCAAGCCCCAGACTGCCGGGATTATTTGAAAGCGTATCAAAGGATACAATGGCCCCTGAAAAGAGAGAATTGAGGGCTGCAATCGGACCGCAAACAAACCCTGCTCTTCCCGAAACTGCCCCGATAAAGTTTGATTCGCATGCCGTAACAAGTACTCCAGGACTCGGATTTGGAGATGAGCTAGGCGATCCCGACGGTGATGCTGTTGGACTCGGCGACGGCGAAGGCGCCACACCGGTGATCATTACTCTTGCAACTGTGGAAGCCGTCCCGACGCGAAGCACCAGATCAACATAGGTGCCTATCGGTTGATCCACAGCAAACAGAACCCGATAAGTGCCATCTGCCTCTGGCCCAACAAGATTGGCCGTTTGAGTCACTGGGTTGGAATACCATGGACTCGCAGAATTACTTGCCGGCACTGGCCGCACATCCACAAATGCAGCATAGCTATCATTGTAGGCCGGCCCAGGCGCCAAGACCGCTTCGGCCTGATTTGTGTCGGGATTCCAATAAACCGCTGCCTTGTACGCAGAAACCCCGCTCACTCCTTCGCCTGTCGGGCCTATGACTTTAGTAAAACCCAATCCCAAAAGCTCTGATCCCGGAGCTGACGGTTGAGGATCCGGCGTCGGCGACGGACTTGGCCCCGGCGTCGGCGTTGCGCTCGGTGAAGGCGATGGAGATGGAGTCACACTCGGCGATGGTGTGGGTGTCGGTGTTGCCGAAGGTGACGGTGAAGGCGATGGCAGAACCGGCGTAACATCGGGTCCTAAATAAATAGTGATTGCCCCGAGGAATGAGCTCCAAAAGGTCATCTCAAGAGTGCCCGCCGGTAAACCGGAAATCGTTTCCAGATTTGAGTTTTTTCCCTGAACCCAGGTGTAGGTAGCTGTATCCGACACATTAGCGGGAGTAATCGTCACAGGATTACCATTGTTATTTTTAACTTGATCGATCAAAGATTGCGAAAGCTGGACAAGAGCGCCGGGCACCGCCTTTGCCCCTGCTTGAGTTGACGCAATATATTGTCTTAATTGAACAAGCTGGCCTGAAGGCGATGGGGTCGGGCTTGGCGATGGCGCTGGCTCGGTGCCACGCACCACCTGTTGGATCCGCCATTTCATTTTATTAGCGTTTTCGGGCATATCCTGTGAAATCACAGCCTGAAAAGTTTTGTCTCCGATTTTAATGTCCACATCAAAAGCAACAGGCCAGGATTCGACCGGCGCGGGAGGGTGGACGGTCAGGCTAATCTGTTGCGCCAGGGAGCCGGCTGAAATATCTTTGTATTCGGGGAAGGTTTTTAATAATGCTACAGCCCCCGCCAAAAACCCCGGTCTGTTGTTCTGATAGTCTGAATCATCCCAACTATCCCAGGCATCATTGACTAAATCACGATAGCTGAAAAAACCATCGGGCGTTCTCTCGACTGCACTGATGTAGGGCTGATAATCAATCACATCTGTCTCACCAAGTTTTTGATCAAGCACGGCATAGAAAGCATTATCTTGAGACGCACAATTTCCTTCGAGAGGACATGCTGAATCCCCCCATTTGATGAACAAGAGACGGTCTTCGATCTCTTGTGAAGTCGTCAAAACCGGGTCATTCAAACGGGTGTGAGTCCCTACCAGGCTTGAAATGGAAGAATAAAATTTGGGGTAACTCCCCGTTTCTGTTTCCGTGCGGGATGCAGAGGGGCGGGTGGAAATATCAAATGTGTTCCTCGAGCTCTTTTCCGCTCCGTTTGAACCAAGAACCACGACGGCGCCCACATACGTTTGATTCGCCTGAAGACCAGCCACCGTTACCTTAAACGTAGAATCACGACCCTCGGTGTGCATTGCGCTTTTCGGAACCCGGATTTCTGAAAATGCGGGTGTGTATCCCACATAGTGATAAACTTTTACGGATTCCCCGTCGCCAAGATCTTTCACGGTGAACTCGATTTCTACCTGATTGGCCGCCGAGTTCAGCGTAATGATTCTGGTCACTCGAGGGAACACGGCATCATTTCCATACCGGATCAATTGCACCATGCTTTGGCTCACAGGCTTCACTAACGGATCCACCACTTCTATATAATATTCAACTTCATCTCCCAGGTATCCGCTAGTAACTTGATAATGGTCCGGCGAACCGTTCTGTGCCATGGCCATTGTCTTGAACGGCTCCGGCTGTCCGTCAGAACATCCCCCCGAACCGGCAGCGCATACCACCGGACCTAGCGGCCCTGTCCGGTACCTTAGCTGAACCTTCTGACCCGCAGTGACTCCCGATACCCAGGCGTCAATGATGACATTATTATTTTCAAGATGATGCTCCGTCTGAATCGTAAGCGGAACTTGCGAAGTAGAATTGGAGGGCGATGGTGTGGGTGTCGGTGTTGCCGAAGGTGACGGTGAAGGCGATGGCAGAACCGGCGTAACATCGGGTCCTAAATAAATAGTGATTGCCCCGAGGAAGCTGCTCCAAAAACTCATCTGAAGAGTGCCCGCCGGTAAACCGGAAATCGTCTCCAGATTCGAATTTTTTCCCTGAACCCAGGTGTAGGTAGCTGTATCCGACACGTTCGCGGGAGTAATCGTCACAGGATTCCCATTGTTATTTTTAATTTGATCGATCAAAGATTGCGAAAGCTGGACAAGAGCGCCGGGCACGGCCTTTGCCCCTGCTTGAGTTGACGCAATATATTGTCTTAGTTGAACAAGCTGGCCTGAAGGCGATGGGGTCGGGCTTGGCGACGGAGACGGAGGCGCCAGCGCTAGTGCCGACAAAGCCGCAATCTGCGCGTCCGTTAAAGCGCTGCCATAGATTTGGGCATTTTCTACATCGGCATCCATAAGACGCTCGCCTTGGGGATTATTGCCGATAAGAAGATTCGGAATTCCCCTCAGCGGCCACGGGACGGTCGAGCTTCCTATCTTTTGTCCATTCACATAATAGGCAGTGCCGGCACTCGTGGTAACTACCGCAAGATGAACAGGAACACCCGGTGATAAAGTGATCGGCGCAATAAAATCTCCACCGGAACCATAAAAACTAATCTTTGTCACGCCGCCGACATTCTTTTCGTAAATTCCATAATTCGTGCTAATCGCTAAAATCGCGCCCCAAGTCGCAGGCGGCGTACTTCCCGGAGTAAGGGTCACTGCGAAACTATAGCTGGGGCTATTTTGAATTGCGCTCGAAACTGGCAGCACGGCGCTGTTCGTACCATTAAAATGTTGAGGACCCGCAAAGGTATTATCCGGAACGGGCAACACAGGCGCCGTCGGCGATGGCGAAGGTGTGGGTGATCCTGAAGGACTTGGCGATGGAGACGGCGAGGGCGCAGGGTCACCAATCCGGACCAAAATCGTACTATTAGGCTGACTATCGTCTGAATGAAGGGCATCCGTTCCATTGATTGCTAGAATTGTTGTAGTAGTATTCAATCCAAGCTTCGCGGCCAAATTTGTGTCTGGTTGGGTATTCCTTGACATGGACCAGCCCCCAAAACCCATCCATCCCCGAGTTGCAGCAAGTTGATCATTCGCCAGAGCCGTGCTTAAAATGTTATTCGCTTCCGAAGTCGAGATGTCATGGCAATCCAGCCGCCCGCTATAATACTGATCGCATTGTTTATAGGTAACTGGTGTTGCGGATGGCGATCCCGACGGTGTTGGCGTTGCGCTTGGCGACGGTGACGGAGAGGGATTGACTCCGGGAATCACCAGCGGATCAAAACCAAAGGTATAATCCGCCATCATGGTTGGGTTTTGATTTGAAATAGCCACCCACTGAATTTTAGTTGGATCGAGATTCTGTACCGATGGCGTTGTCCCATACTGTTTGAATGAACCCGCCTGCTGACGCAATGTATCCGTCGGGCTCAAAGCAATCAAATTAAAATAATTATAATTCCCGAATCCCGTGGGAACTTTACGGTAATAGGCATTCGTTAATCCCGTAAATTGGCCGTCCGGGACCACTGCTCCCCCATAAAGAGAATTCTGGGTATCGCTTCCATAATATTTAAAACCAAGGTCCTTAAGACTGCTCGACCAACTGCCTAATTGAGTCGAGTTTCCAAGATCACTCAACGAACTTCCGCAGCTAATCCCCCCTTGCGGACTTCCGGGCAGCGGCATTTCATAAGGTGTCCCCACGCAGACCTTCACTGAAGTCACCGGCGTCGAACTGGAGGGCGACGGTGACGGCGATGGCGCAACCGGCGTAACAGTGAACACGCGTGTTACCGCAGCACCCGTAGGATTGCTGCCATTGCCCATATTGTCCGTAAGCGTATAAATTTTATTGCCGTTAGCAAGAGTTTCAACGGGCTTCACGAGCCCTAAAGAATAGCTGACACCCCCGCTAGGCTCGTAATCAATTCCAATGGGGACAGTTCCATAGATGCCGGCGGTGAAATGGCTTAAAGCCAGCGCTGTCGGTGAATCTGCGGATACCGTATATTGTTTCACGGCCGGTAAAGAAGGGCTTGGCGATGGCAAAGGACTAGGCGAGGGTGATGCCGATACTGATGGAACGGGCGATGGGGATGGAGACGGAGAAACAGCAACCGCAGGCAATGCCAGATCGAGATATAAATTTATGTCATAAAAACCAGCTACAAGTATGCCCTCAATTACGTTCGGGGGGTAGTCCGGAACATAAATACCTAAAACATGAGTTATATCACTGGCTTGAAAACCCGAGCGCTCAAGTATTTCGGTCAGCCGTCCCGGCCCCGTCCTCCCGATATATGTAGTATTGTAAGATTCCTCTGTTTGGGCACTAAATGGACCATAAAACATCCCGGGCTCATTATTGGTTACAGCATTCAATCTATAGGGATCATGATCCCCCACGCAACGAGTATCCCCATATAGACAGCGGCCCTGATAACTGGAGTTACTATATTGGATATCGTCCCCATAAGTCTGAAGTGTTATTTTTATCCCAGGCACTGGCCGCGATCCATACAGATTTGGTGATGCAGGCGATAGTGATGGGACTTTATACTCAGAAGGCCCGGAATCGTACACCGTAAGACCCCCACCGATTGGAGCAAATCTAAAAATGGACTTGTAGGTTTGTCCCGGCACGAGATTAGTCATCTCATAAGTACAATCGCCCCCGCCATTGCCATTGCTCGTACACGTGACAGGGACTGTCGATTGAGGGTAGGGATAAAAAAGATGCGCCGCAAAATCATAAAAAATTCCCTTCACCGAGACTAAATCAAAACCTCCAACAATATGGATCGTCACTTTCTCCCGGGTGAGGTCTTTGGTGCCGTCAGCCTTAAGCACACTCGTAAAATAGGGCTCCTGCACATCTAAATTCCTGCCGCTTGGATACAGACGTGTGCTAATAATCGGGCCCGATGGCGTTGCCGACGGAGACGGAGATGACGATGGAGATGGAGACGGCGAAGGCGATGCGGAAGCTGATGGAGACGGCGTTGCCGAGGGTGACGGGGAAACATTTGGCGACGTTGAAGACAAAATCTGAAAGTCTCCGATTGTCCCCTTAAATCGATAAGCCTGCTGCCCATCAAGAAAAGCTCCGGCAACAATCGTAGAAAGAGGGTTGGTCGCCGCGCCTTGAGCAACAAGGACGTCATTGACGTAGAGAAAGCGCTTACCGTCTTTATTAACCATTGAAATAGAATATTTTTGCCCGTATACAATTGGCACTGGCGCAAAAATCTTCCCCGCACTCGACCAGTTTGCGAACATGTTTACATAGGCCAGATTCCCCGTGCCATCGTTCGCCGCTAACCAAACAAAATAGGATTTCCCGTCAGGGTGTGTTTCTATATATAAGCCCGATGCGTTATCACCGTCCCCCATGGCCAGGGTCATACCATCCACTTGAGGTTCATTAACCGTGACATTTCCTTTCAGAGTATAGTCGGTCAACGGTGCGGCAAGAGATTGACGAAAATAACCTCCCGGAGCTCTCCCCGTTCCGTCGAAAGTTCTAGTTCCCGAAAACAGAACTGTCGAAGTCCCCACGGATGGAGACGGCGAAGGATTTACCGATGGCGTTGCCGACGGAGAGGGTGAAGGTGAAGGCGATGCCGATGCTGATGCTGATGGAGTAGGCGTTGTCGAGGGTGATGGGGAAATAATTGGCGACGTTGAAGAAGAAACCAGAAGGTCTCTGATTGTTCCTCTAAATCGATAAGCCGCCGTTCCGTCAATAAAGGTTCCGGCAACAAGAACAGAAAGAGGGGTTACTGCGGCACCTTGAGCAACAAGAGTACCATTGATAGAGAGCTGGCGCCTCCCGGCGACGGGACCATTGTGCATTACGATAGAATACTCTTGCCCGTAGACAATCGGCGTTGGAGAAAAAATCTTCCCGCCGGCCCACGAATTCGGAAACATCGTTTGATAGGCCGGACTTTCGATATTATTGTTATCTGCTACCCAAACAAAATAGGACTTGCCGTTCTGTGTTTCAATATATAAGCCCGATGCGGTGTCACCGTCACCGATAACCAGGGCCATACCATCCGTTTGAAGGCCGGGAACCGTAACTTTTCCTGAAAAGGTATAGTCGGCCACGGGCGTCGCAAGGGATTGACGAAAATAACCTGTAGGAGATCTCCCCGTTCCGTCGAAATTCAGAACAGCCGGAATCCCTAGAGATGGAGATGGGGTTGGCGTTGCAGTCGCAACCGGTGTTGGTGCCGGAGAGGGAGAGGCCAAAACGACCGCCGCTGAACCCGCGGTCATAAAAGCGCCCCCCGACACGCCGGCACTATTGTAACCATCCGCAGTGTTATAGTACAACATGGCTCCGTAGATGACTCCTTGCGGAAGCACCATTTTGCCCGAACAATTGCCCCCGCTATCGCATAGCAACAACAGAGAATGCACATCGCGATTAAACCAGCTTGTATCGGCGGCCGCAGGAAGATAAAACTTCCGATAATCTAATTTGAGCATTCCTCCGTTCAGCCCCGGACTGACATGCACGGTCACATTGACTTCGGCGTTAGTGGCATCGATTACTTTTGACGAATAAGATAAATTCTGAATCGTGATGGGCGGTAAACTCGGGACCGTTAAGGGCGAATAGTCACTGATCAGGACCCGGGGCTGGGTGATATAAGCACTCTCGGTCCCCAAACCTGCTGGAGGAGCATCCCCAAAAATCGAACTCATCGTCTGTCCATTATAATTGCCGGTATCCACCCAAATAGGAGAATAAAAAGTCCCATTCTGCGCCGCGCTTGTTGAGGCCGTGGTTGCATTCACGTTAAGCAGAAAACGCCACTGCGTACCATCAGGGTGGACCAGAGTTGCCGTGAGCGATCCGCCTAAAGCGGTAAGATCGGCTTCACAAAAACCCTCAAAACTGCATGAGGCAACGGTCTGATATCTGCCGCCGTCGATAATCACCCGGTCTTGAGATTTAAAACCCGAGACAAATTGCATTTGCAGGAGCGCCCCCCCCGTTTGCTGAATTTTGACTGCTATATTCGGGTATTGGGACGACGAAACCGTGAAAGTTTGCACGGGTTTATTGATCGTGACCGGAGAAACCGACAGCAACGGTAACGGCGATGCCGATGGAGAAGTCGAAACTACTGGTGTTGAAGACGCAGTCTTGAAAAAACCGGAGCCTGCGCTGCCATTGCCGCCTCCGTCCTGCGCCACATAAGATAAACTCGTGATGTAGGCGACTCCCTGCGGAAGTCCTTTGATCGTGCCCGTGCAATTTCCTGCACCGTCACAGGTCAAAAGCAGAGAATGCTCATTTCTCGAAAAAGAGCCTTGAAAAGCATCCTCCGGTAGCCAAACCTTCCAATACTGCAATGCCAAAATTCCTCCATTGAGCCCCGGACTGACACGCACCTTCACTTCCACTTCGGAGGTGGAAGCACCAGTCATCCTGGATGAGAAAGATACATTTTGAATCGTCATATTCATCATCGTCACGGGCTGCTGCAAATAAGCACTGTCGGACCCCAAATTTGCCGGGGCGTCTCCATACTTTGCTTGCAGGGGTCCGTCGTTTCCGGTATCCGTCCAAATAGGAATGAAAATCTGATTCTGTGTTTGTCCGGTGGTAGCAACGCTTGTGTTCCAAAGAACCGGAAAACCCGATTGGCTGCCGTCAGGACGGACAATAATGGCCGTCAATGAAGAACCCAAATTAAAATTATAAGGAAGATTGACTTTGCAAACACCTGCAGCATTGCATGGGGCAAGGAGGGGCCCATTGCTGCTACCCTGAATGATTACCCTGTCTTGAGGCCCTAATCCTGCCGTGAATTGCATTGTAAGGTTGGTCCCTGTCAACTGGCTTGCGACTTTGATGGTCGGATATTGAGATGAAACCGTGAAAGTTTGCACAGGCGCATTGACCACGACCTGAACCGATGGCGAAGGCGAAGGTTGGGGAGATGTCGAAGCTGAAGGTGATGGTGAAATAACAGGTGCAGGCACAGCCGCCGTTGGGCTTGCAATCACAGGAGTATAGGCAGGCAACCCGGATATGTTGAGCGCCGTTAAAAGAGCATTCAAATTTACGCTCGTATCGTAGGTTTGCGTATAACCGTTTGGCCCATAAGAGCTGAAATTCATCATAAGGTTTTGCCCGAGCGCCCAGCCCCAAATCGTAAACTGATCGGTGGTGGTGTTATTGGATAGCTGCTGCAAAAGCGGCGTCAAAGGACGCGAATGAACGATCTGTGTTCCATTCGGCTTGTTCTCAAGCAGGATCAGCTGCGGAGGGTTCCAACCGGAAGACATATGAGGAGCAATCACGAGTACCCCGGTTCCGCCATCACTTCCCTGGAGTCCCACGGAATAGATTTGCTGGCTGGGTGTAAAATCCTGAACATACTCCCCAAGCGAGGTCACCTTCCCATCCAATCCATAAATCATCGAACTCGTGCCCACTACCATGTGTAAAAAACTGTCCGCGCCCTGGACATATTCGACATGCCCCCCCATCGGTAAATTCATCTGGCTGGCGATCGACAGATTGCTATTTAATACCCAGACATGAATCTGTCCGTCCGTTCCCGCCCCACTATCACTATTGGTGTATAAAATCAATTGCCCGTTATTGGCTACCGCTAATTTCCCCGCATTTCCATTCAGGGACATTTGGTTGAGGACCGTGCCGGCCGCATTGAAAATTTTTACGGTCACATTCGAAAGATTATCCGAGGCAAGAACCGCTACGGTGCCGTTGGATTGCATGGCGATTGATTGCACCACTTGATTGGCTCCAAAGGCATTCGACGGCAGCGTCAGTGACTGCGTCGTTTTCGTCTGCGAATCGTAAATCGAGATCGTGCTTGAAAATCTGGACGCGAAATACCGCCGGTCAGGAGAAACCGAGGATTCATCAGGTAACTGGTTGGTCTGCAGAGTTGTGCTAAATTGAGCCGCATTCGTGGGATTTAAAACCCCGATTGCAGGACGTTCTGGTCCTGAAAAAGGCTGCAGCGTGTTGCCATCCCCATCCCATAGTAAATTCCTCCCCACAACTACCGTTCCTGCGGTTGAACCGGTGCCGACAGCAGCGACCAATCCCCAATATGCAGGTGCAACATTACTCACCGTCGTTGCTACCAGCGTGCCGGGCACTGAAGTATTATTGTCATATTGGGGCGAGGCTGATGGAGATGGCGATTCCTCCGGTTCCGGTGAAGAATAGATCGATAGACCCTCAACGGTGATCACATGGGTTACCCCTGAACCCGCCGAGTCCATAAGAAAATAAATTTGCCGCCAGTCAGACTCAATAACATAGTCAGCCAGTGCTGCAAAAAAAACAGTGCCATCAGGCTCGTGTGGAAAACCCAGAGTTACAGGGCCATAACCGCCCCCGGTGAGTCGCAGCGCATCCAGACTCAATGCTGTTTCTGAATCATCCGAGACCGTATATTGTTTCACCGCCAGTAAAGAAGGGCTTGGCGATGGCAAAGCTGAATACTGGGCAAAGTACAAAGAGTCATCGCTCCAATACACCGGTGAAGGCGATCCCGAGGGCGACGGGGACGGTGAAGGTGCAGGATCGGTGCCAGGCACTGTTTCTTCATTGTTATTCGATAACGGCACTGAATACTGGCGGCTGTACACGCTTCCGTTACTGCGGCCGTCAAAAGCAGTAAAACCAAAATTGATCTGATAGGTGTCTCCGGCCTTGATATTTTTCATCTCATAAGAACAATCTCCCCCGCCCTCGGCATTCTTCGTGCACGAGACAGGGATTTGCGTGCTTCCGGGCGGAGGCATGATCCCCCGCTGATATTCCGTGTAATTAAAAAACTCCGCGTAAAACGAGACTTGATTGAGGCCCCGGTTCACATGCAATGTCACATTTTCCCGGGTAGGGTCTCTTTTGCCATCCGCATCATATACATTCATGAAATAAGGGGGCCGCACTTCCCAACTGTCATTGGTAATGACCGGTCCGGAATACGTGGGTGAAATATCAGGGACCGACAAGGATCCCTGAAGCGAAGAAGTATAGGAAGGCAAACCCGGAATGTCGAGCGCCGCTAAAAGCGCATTCAAATCTACGGCCGTATCCCATGTGTGCGAATAACTGCTTCCCTCAAAAGAACTGTAATTCATCATCAGGTTTTTCCCGAGCGTCCAGCCCCAAATCGTAAACTGATTCGCGTTGTTATTGGAGAGCTGCTGCAAAAGCGAAATGAATGGGCGCGAATAAACGATCTGGGTTCCATCCGTCATTGTCCTGACCAGGATTAGCACCGGGCCCGGGGCAATAATGAGTTTCGCCCTTTCGCCATTCATCCCCTGGAGCCCCACGGAAAGGATTTGCTGGCTGGGTGTAAAAGTCGTAACGCCCTGCCCAAGCGAGGTCACACTCCCATCCAATCCATTAATTTTCGAAATGCCGCTCGGGCCGCCCATGCTCAAAAAACTGTTGGCGCCCCGGATATATTCCATACGGCTCGCCGCCGTAAAACTCGTCTGGCCGGTATTTGTCAGATAAGTCGAATCAAATGTCCATACATGAACCAGTAAATCCTGCCCTATCCGGTTCATGTCGGTCGATAAAATCAATTTCCCGTTTTCCGCATTTAATTCTCCCGCATTTCCATCCACGGCCGTTTGGTTGGCGACCGTGCCATCCGGCCGGAAGATAATAATTTTCTCCGTCCTTTGGGACTGATTTTGCGTAGAACTATCCAGAGCGAGAACCGCCATATTGCCGTCCGATAACATGGCCATGGATTGCACCACCTGATTGGCTCCAAAGACATTTGAAGATAAAGTCAGTTGCTGTGTCGTATCCATCTTTGAGTCATAAATCGTGAAACTGTTATTTGAAATTTGAAGCGCTAAATAGCGCTGATTGGGAGAAACCGAAGAAGCGTTAGGCAATTGAGTTGCCAGAGTTTTACTAAATTGAGCGGGGTTCGCGGGATTTAAAACTCCAACCGCGGGCCGTCCCGCAAAGGGCTGCAGAGTATTGTTATTCGCATCCCATAAAAGATTTCTTCCTATTTCAACGGTTCTTTCCGTCGAGCCAATGCCGACCGTTGTCATCTTCCCCGAATAGGCCGGCGCCACGTTGGGCGTCGTGACCTGGTTTACCGGCAAAGTGAACGGCCCGGACTTGGTGTCATATTGGACCGGGGCCGGCTGCGATAAGGGACTGTTGGGATCTGTGGTGTTGGTCTGATTGGTCGTCGTATTGCTCGTATTCGTTGTAGAAGTTGTCGTAGGCGTTGTTAGTAATTGATTTGCAATCGGGTCACCGGCAATTGCAGACGGTAAAAAGCCTGAAGGTACAACCGGCATGAAAATCATCAAAAATGCCAGCAATGCAGCCACTGCTTTACGGGCATTTTTTTGCCTTGCTTGAACTATTCTTTTTTCATTTCCAAGAATCATTCGAATTCCTTTTAAACATTTTAAATTCACTTACTAAGATAAAGTTACCCGCCCACGGAATGAAATACAAGACCGCGGCCCTCTTTTTTATCGCAAAACATAAAGTAATTGTAACTTGTTTAAATAAAACAACTTACATATAAAAATAAAGAGGAATATCTAGCAATAACTAGCGTTGATTCAGGGGGTAGGATTTGTTGAAAATAATGGGAATTTTGTCAGAAGAAAATCATCCCCATTTTTCAGGAGGTAATCGAGCTGGAACATCCGGTGTAAGGAATGCTCCCGGTACCGCAGGGTCTGCACGGTGCTTCGGTCGGACAGAAATTTGAACGCAGAGGAGGTGAAACAAAGGTGGTTCCGTCGGGTCCTGTCACCTGTGTAATATACTGGACAGTAAGTTTTGGTTTAAAGTCTGACTTTAAATTTGACGTAATCCCCGTAAATCCATTGCCAAGATCTTCCTGGGCGATATAGGTCGAAACTCCGGGATCATCACTGAAATCAGATTTCAGTTTCTGGCCCACAAAAGTCTTTAAACCTACGACTTGCTGTTTCGAATAAGTCGTATCGGCCGTCACGGCAAAGTTTTTGTCCAGTTTCGACGTGATTCCCGTCACATCGTTGCCAAGGTCTTTCTGCGACAGATAGCTCGATTTATCAGGATCATCGCTGTAATCGGACTTTAAGTTCTGGCCCACATACGTGACTCCATCTTTGTTTTTCTGTTTCGAGTATGTCGTATCCGCCGTCACCGCAAAGTTCTTGTCCAGTTTTGAGGTGATTCCCGTCACATCATCCC
>CAYGIT010000029.1:0-22476 GCA_964349955.1 uncultured bacterium | reverse complement strand
CGATTGTGATTGACGCCAAATCGGGAGTCAGCGGCGCGGGCCGGAAACCCAATCCTGCAACGCAATTTTGCGAATTGGACGGAAATTTTTATGCCTACAAAGTGGGGCGCCACCAGCATAGGCCAGAAATCGAGCAGGCTTTGTCGGATGCCGCCGGCAAAAAAATCGATGTGACTTTTGTGCCGCATCTGCTTCCTCTCGAGAGGGGAATCCTGGCCACGATTTATCTGAAAATGAAAAAAGGGATTGGTGCGGCTGAGGTGCGAAAGGCCTATGAGGCGCACTATGCGGACGAGCTGTTTGTCCGGCTCAAGCCGGAAGGAAGTTTCCCGGCCCTCAAAGACGTGCAGCATACCAATTTTTGCGATATAGGGTTTTATTGCGATTCTCAATCAGAGCGCTTGATTGTGATCACCGCAATTGATAATCTTGTCAAAGGCGCGGCGGGCCAAGCGGTCCAAAACATGAATGTCCGCGCCGGGTTTGCGGAAGGGGAAGGGCTGAATTAAAAATGAGAAAACCAATTTGGGAAAAAAGAAGGCGGGGCACGGTCACGACACCTTCGGGTTTTTATGCCAGCGGCATGCACGCAGGCATCAAGAAAAAGAAAAAGCGGTTTGATTGCTCCCTGATCGTTTCAAGGACGCCCGCGGTGGCGGCCGGCACATTTACCACGAATCGCATGAAGGCCTGGCCCGTGCTTCATTCCATGAAAGCCATTCAGGCCCCGCGGCATCGCGCCATCCTGGCTTCAAGCGGCAATGCGAATTGCATGAACGGCCCCAACGGTAAACAGGCCGTACAGGATTCCGTTCACGAAGCCGCCAAGGTTTTGACCATCGGCCAGGAAGAAATTTTAATTGCCCAGACTGGTCTGATCGGCGTTCCTTTTCCCATCACTTGTTTCAAACGGGCCATCCCGAAACTGGTGGGCCGGCTTTCGGAAGAAGGCGGCCGGGCCGCAGCCAAGGGAATCATGACCACTGATCTTTCCATCAAGGAAGTGGCGTTTTCCTTTTTTCTCGGGGATAAAAAAATCACCATTGGCGCCATCGGCAAGGGCGCGGGCATGGTGCATCCGAATATGGCCACCATGCTTTGCTTTATTACGACCGATGTGGCCATCACGAAACCGCTTCTCCGGCGCGCGATCCGCCATGCGGCCGATGACACCTTCAATCAAATGGCGATTGACAATGATATGAGTACTAATGACATGGTGCTGATTCTTGCCAACGGCGAAGCAGGAAACAACCCGATCCAGAAAGTAGACAAGGATTACCGGCTGTTCCGGGACGTGCTCGAAGAGGTTTGCCGGACCATGGCCTATGAAATGGTCAAGGACGGAGAGGGCGTGACTCATGTTTGCACTTTGCGGGTGTCGGGCGCGAAAAATCCGACCGAGGCTGAAAAAGCGGCCAGGCAAATTGCTAACTCCATGCTTTTCAAGACCATGCTTTCAGGAGCCGATCCCAACTGGGGACGCATTGCGGCCGCCATCGGAGCCAGCGGAGTGGAATTTAATCCCGCTTATCTGAACATCTCTTTTGGCAATGCCAACGTAGTCCATAATGGAAGGCTGCGGGTGCTTAATCTTCCGAAAGCGCGGAGAATTCTCCAGCGCAAGGAATACACGATTGACGTCATTCTCGGCAAAGGCCGGGGCCGGGCGCAATTCGTGACTTCCGACCTCACCACAAAATACGTCTTGATCAACTCTTCTTACTCCTGACCATGATGCAAGAACTCGTTGAAAAAGCCACCATTCTGATCGAGGCCCTTCCTTATATTAAGAAGTTCCGGGGCAAGGAAGTGCTGATTAAATACGGCGGCGCCGCGCTTACTTACGAAGACATCCGGGAAAACGTGCTGCAGGACCTGGTATTCATGAATTATGTGGGCATCAAACCCATTTTGATCCATGGCGGGGGAAGTTTCATCACCGAAAATCTCAAAAAGCGCGGCGTTCAAAGCCATTTCGTGAACGGTCTCCGGGTGACCGACAAATCCACCATTGATGTGGTGGTGGAAACTTTGGCCGGCCTCAATAAAAGCATAGTAGACGATCTCAACCGGCTGGGCGCGCGCGCGATCGGGCTTTCGGGCCATGCCGCGGAAATTTTGAATGTGGTCAAGCATACGGCGGAGGGGGATGTCGGCTATGTCGGCGAGGTGACTTCGGTCAACAAGATGCCCATCAAGGAACTCACGGAATTTAATATTATTCCGGTCATTTATCCGGTGGGCTTTGATGAAAACGGCGAGACCTACAATGTGAATGCCGATGAAGCTGCCGCGAAAATCGCGGTGGCCATGGGCGTGCAAAAACTGATTGTGCTGACTAATGTGAAGGGGATTATGCGCGACCCTGCGGAGGAAAGCTCCCTGATCTCTTCCCTCCACGTGACCGAAGTCCAGGACCTGATCGATAAAAAAGTGATTTCGGGCGGCATGATTCCTAAAGTCCGGTGCTGCATGACCGCGCTTCAGGGCGGAGTCAAAAAGGCCCATATCATTGACGGGCGCATCAAGCATTCCCTCCTGCTTGAAATTTTCACGGATCAGGGAATCGGTACTGAAATCAGCATATAAGAAGTCATTTTATGAAAACCCACGACGTCCAAAAATTATACGAAGAATTTGTTCTTCCCACATACACTCAGACACCTTTGTGTCTTGTCAAAGGAAAGGGATCTCGGGTATGGGACATTCAGGGCCGGGAATATCTGGATTTTTTTCCGGGCTGGGCGGTTTCCGGAATCGGGCATTGCCATCCGCGGGTCGTGAGCGCTCTGAAAGAGCAATCGCGAAAAATCCTTCATATTTCGAATAATTTTTTGAATTTGAAACAAGCCGAACTGGCGCAAGCGATTTCAAAAGCTTCCTTTCCTGCGCGGGTTTTCTTTTGCAATTCCGGCGCCGAGGCCACGGATTCGGCCATTAAATTTGCCCGCAAGTACGGGAGCCTGTCGGGTGGCGAAGCCGGCCGTTTTGAAATCATCACCATGAGCCATTCTTTTCACGGCCGCACGCTTGCCGCGATCACGGCCACGGCCCAGGAAAAAGTCCAAAAAGGCTTTGCTCCGCTTCCGGCCGGGTTCCGTTACGCGGAATTCAATGATCTGGAATCCGTGAAACACCTCATCACCGATAAAACCATCGGGATTTTTCTGGAGCCCATCCAGGGCGAGGGCGGCGTCAACGTTGGCACGCCGGAATTCATCCGGGGTCTTCGCAAAATTTGCGATGAAAAAGATTTGCTGCTTATTTTCGATGAAGTGCAAACCGGCATGGGGCGTACCGGAAAAATGTTTGCATTTCAGCTTTACGGCATCGAGCCTGATTTGATGACGCTGGCCAAGTCGCTGGGCGGCGGAACGCCGATCGGCGCGCTGGTGGTGAACCGGCGGATCAAAAAGGAAGTCCTGACGCCCGGGACCCATGCCTCCACTTATGGCGGAAACCCGCTTGTATGCGCGGCGGCGCTCGGCGTTTTCAAAGCGATCAAACAGGAAAAACTTTTGCAGAATGCGGTCAAAATGGGCGAAGTGCTTGGGGAGAGGCTCGAGAAATTCCGGGCCAAATTTCCTTCTCTGATCCAAAGAGTCAAAGGCGTAGCGCTCATGCGGGCGCTCGAGCTTTCCGTGCCGGGCGCGCCGATTGTGGACCAGTGCCGTGAAAAAGGGCTTTTGATCAACTGCACTCAGGAAAAAATTCTCCGGATCATGCCGGCCATGACGGTTTCGAAGACCGTTCTTAAAGAGGGGCTCGGGATTTTGGAGGAAGTCTTGAGGGAAACGCCAGGCAGCGCAAGCGTGTCATTCCCGCGAAAGCGGGAATCCATTGGATCCTCCGGTCAAGCCGGAGGATGACCTGCTAAGTTGTGCTGCCATTGGTAGGCGTGAAGAAGATTTTGCATGAGCATGGTCACGGTCAGCGGTCCCACACCCCCCGGAACTGGGGTAATATAGGAAGCGTGCTTCTTCGCCTCTTCAAACTCCACATCCCCCATGAGCTTTCCGTTTACTTCGGTGGTTCCGACATCAATCACGATCGCTCCGGGTTTGATCCATGAGCCCTTCACAAGCCCGGGCTGGCCGGCGCAGGCCACCACAATGTCGCTTTCTGAAACAAATTTTTGAAGGTCCGCGGCGCTTGTTCCGGTATTGCAGACAATCGTGGTCACGCGCTTCTCGCCGAGAAGCAAATTCAGCGGCCGTCCCACAATCGCGCTCTGTCCCACAATCGCGGCTTTCATTCCCTTTAAATTTTTTCCGGATTCTTTGACGGCATGTTCAATTAATTGAAGCGCCGCATACGCTGTAGGCGGAATCAATCTGGTTTTCCTTAAAACAATCAAGCCCAGACTCGCGGGATGAACCCCTTCCACGTCTTTTTTGAGATCAAGCCGCAACAGAATTTCATCGGCGTTAAAACTTTTAGGGAAAGGCTGTGCCAAAAAAATACCGTGAAAGGAATGGCTGCGGGATTCAAGCTGGGTGATTAAATCCGCTTGAGTGGTTATCTTCTCGGGGCCGATTTTCTCAAACCGGATGCCGAGTTTTGCCGAAAGTTTTTCTTGCTGCCCGACATACCAGGTGGAGGAGGGGTTTGAATCAGCCTGAAGCACTAAAAGGCCGGGCGGTTTAAAACCCTTCAAAGCAAATGCTTCGATTTCTTTTTTGATCTGTTCCTGAATTTGGGCAGCTAGGACTTTGCCTTCGAGGGGTTTAGCTTCGGGACTCAAGAGGCGCCCCTTTTTCATAGCGGTGTTTTAACTCCGCAAGCGCTTTCTCGGCATGCGCCTTGCGTTCGGCATTTTTCATATAAACCACATTGATCATGGCCGTGTGATACGAACCGCGAAACGCGGCTTCGAGCAGCGCGGCACTTACCAGCAAATCATTTTTGATGGAGCCGGAAACAAGGTCGGCCAGAGCATTATTCCATTCGCGGGCCATGATAATCAAAAACGCAAGATCGGCCTGCAAACGAAAAGAATTCCGGAGCGCGTCTTCCAGCTTGGCCGGATCGGAATAGGCGTTCATGACTTCCTGATAAATTTCAGGGTCGAGATTCACGATCTGGAAAGCATCGCGTTTGGTCTTTTCAACTGAAGCGATGATTTTCTGGATGGTATCGCGGCGTGCGGCGTCTTTATTTTCTTCTTCAGGGGTCAGATTCTTTTTCTTCCGGTTCAGGGAAATCCGGCCCACCATTTGGGTCAAGCCCATGGCCATGCTTCCCACATAGGCGGAAACACTGCCGCCCCCCGGCACAGGGGCGTCGGAGGAGAGCTCATTCAGGTAAGATTCGAGCGTTAAATCGGTAAATTTTTTCATTGCAGGTCCCCTAAAAATGGAAGGCACAGTATACCACTTCCCTTTGCCCTATGCTATATTAGCCCCCCATGATCCAGGCCAGTGTCATTATCCCCACTTACAACCGGAAAGACCTCCTCTCCAGGGCCCTTCGCTCGGTCCTTCAGCAGGTGACAGACACCAAAAAAGTGTCTGTCACCCCAAAAGGTGTCTGTCACCAAATAGAAGTCATTGTTGTGGATGACGGGTCCACGGACGGCACCCGGGAAATGATCGAAAAGGACTTCCCTTCCGTTCAATATTTTCATCAGCGCAATCAGGGTCCGGCCGCGGCGCGAAACCGGGGCATTGAGCGGGCGCGCGGCCCATGGATTGCTTTTCTCGATTCCGATGATGAGTGGCTGCCGGGAAAGCTCCAGACCCAATTGGATTTTTTCGAACGCCATCCGGATTTTTTCATTCATCAAACCGAAGAAATATGGATCCGCAACGGCAAACGCGTGAACCCCATGAAAAAACATCAAAAGCATGGCGGATGGATTTTCGAAAAATGCCTGCCTTTATGCCTGATCAGCCCTTCCGCCGTGGTAATGCATCGCCGGATCTTTGATGAAGTGGGGCTGTTTGATGAAACCCTTCCGGCTTGCGAGGATTATGATTTGTGGCTGCGCATCGCCTGCCGCTTTCCGGTAGGGCTCGACGAAAAACCTTATGTGATGAAATATGGAGGGCATGCGGACCAGCGCTCGCATGAATTCCCCGCCATGGACCGCTTCCGCATTTACTCTCTTAAGAAAATCCTGAATTCGGGCCGGTTAAATCCCGTGCAAACTGAAGCCGCCCGTAAAGTGCTCGAGGAAAAAGAAAAGATCTACAATCAAGGAGCGTTAAAACGCAGCGGAATAATCGTTTTATGAGATCTTATCTTCCTTCTAAAATTTTCATCGAAAGGGACGCCGCGGATCTGCCTCATGCCCAAAAGATCCTGAAAAATCTTCCCGGCATTCCGGTCGAAACGATTGAGAATGCTTCTTCGCTGCGTTCCCTTTTTCAGGAGAAAAAGGACCCGGTCGGTGAAGGCAAACGGGTTTTGCTGCTTCGACGCGACAAGGGCCGCTCTTTCAAACCCTTTCCCGAAAGTGAGCCCTACCTTTCCTGCGATTATTACACTTTGCACGTCGCCGAAGGCTGCGACCTCGAATGCAGCTACTGCATTCTCCAGGCCTACCTGACCAATCCGATTCTTACGGTGTATGTCAATCTCGAGGAAATTTTGGGCAATCTTCAAACCGTGCTGGATCAAAACCCGGATTCTTTTTTTAGAATCGGCACAGGCCAGCTCGCCGATTCTCTTTCACTGGACCCCATCCTCGGATTCACGGAAACACTCGTCCCCTTTTTTGCGCGGCAAAAAAATGCGGTGCTCGAACTTAAAACCAAAAGCCAGTTCATTGACCGCCTCCTGCCCCTCCAGCCGGAAGGCCGCACGATTGTTTCATGGTCCCTGAATTCCCGGCGGATTCAAAAAGAAGAGGAGCATAAATGCGCTTCCATTGAAGAGCGGTTGGAGGCGGCACAGAAAGTCATTCAAGCCGGTTACCGCACGGGCTTTCATTTTGATCCGATGATTGATTATTCCGGCTGGGAAAATGAATACGAAGAAGTGCTCGATCTGCTCTTTGACAGCCTTCCTGAAGAAAAAATCGCGTGGATCAGTTTGGGCTGCCTGCGGTTCATGCCCGAATTAAAAACAATCATGCAGGATCGCTTTCCAAAATCGAAGCTGGCGCTTGCGGAGTGGATTACGGGGATGGACGGAAAAATGCGTTATCTGAAAAGCCGGCGGATTCGAATTTACCGGGAAATGGTTGAAAAAATCCGGAGCCGTTCAAAAAATGGAACGATTTATCTTACGATGGAATCTCCAGAGGTATGGCACGAAGTATTCGGCGGGAATCACTCGAAGGGGTCGGTCTGCGAAATGCTAAATAATGCAGGGGCAGGTTTTAAACCTGCCCCTGCATAAAATAAAGTCAGCCGTTACTAGACCGGCTTCACTGCATCCGGAGCTACGACATCCGTTTTGGCGTCTTCTTCCTCATCGAGTTTGAGATCCTCGTCCTCGGCGGCTAAATCATCTTTGCCAAGCTCCCAATCTCCCAGGTTGCCACCGGCATCAATATCGGCGCCTCCCTCGACGGAAGTTTCTGCTGCAACCGCGGCATCAGCCGCTTTGGGAGCAGCATCATCGGCAGCGAGCAAAAAAGCGGGGTGAAACAGCAAACCAAAAACCAAAAGCATCAAAACTAATGTACTTTTCATTTGAACTCCTCCTGTTGATAAAGAATGATAGCCTATGCCCCCTAAAAGTCAATAGTGCGGGTCAAAATAAACGATTAAAGAACCACCCCCAGAAAATCACTTGAGGCAGGGTGACGACAATCATCCAAACCGCCGTCCGGGGGCCCAAATTGGCCCAAACCAATCCGATCTCTGTATAGTCAGTCACTACTCCCCCCATGAGAAAGGCAAAGGCATTTCCAAAGGCGCGGGTTTGCCTGTAAATTTCGAAGGCAAAGGGGGCGGTGCCTTCCGAGCAAACCTCGAGAACGGTGGCCAACAGCATGGTCCATAAAAGTCCCGGGAAAGTGGGCCCCAGAAAATGCTTAAACAAATGGGCCGGCACAAAAGCAGACGAAAGGGCAGCCAGCACCATTCCCACCAGAAGCCATCCCGCGACCATTTCAAAAAGTTCAAAGGCTCCTTTTGAAATCCCTTTCAATTCCTTCACAAAATCAAACCGGTAATCGCGAAATCTTTGGGTCAAATCATGCCAGAAAAAAAATTCTTTTCCCGGATGAAATGTATGGCGGTTTTTTTCAATCATCCCCTTGTGGTCCAAAACCTGAAAAAGGAGGCCCGTGAGAATGGCGACCAAAAGCGCGATGAGGATAATCAAAAGGCCTTTGAGGCCGAAAAAACCGATCAATAGGAATGTGACCGGCAAATTAGCCCACGGGCTTGCCAAAAGAAAACTGATGACGGCCGGCCCCGAAGCCCCCTTTTTATGAAGCTCCATCGAAAGCGCAAGAATGCCATGGCTGCAGGCACTCATTAAAAACCCGAGCCCTGCCGCATAAAAAATAGTGCGTTTGCTTTTCGCCGCAAGGTATTTGGAAATGTATTCGCGGGGAATGTAATAATCCACGATTCCGCCGATCAAAAATCCCCCGGCAACCGGCCAAGCCACCATCCTGGCATAATCAAAAAAGGCCTGATGAAAATTTTGGTACTTCGGGAAAATAGCGGAAAGAGCCAATAAAACTGCGGTGCCTGCGAGGATCCAGAAAAAAGAGCGAGCATACCAGGGTTTCGGCGGCCTCTTTTCCGGCTGGCAACAGTTGTGCTCAGCCATAGAAAAAAATCTTATTGAAGATAAATTTCAACGCGACGAGGGAACTTCTTCAAGCGGGAGCTGCGTGGGGATTTCAGCGGGAACTGCGAAATTCAATCTCAAGGCCACCAGGCGCTCATCAATCCGTTTGCGGACCTGCGCCAGTTCCAGCTTGGCATTTCGAAGCTCGCGCGAAAAAAGGTCATGCAAAATCCCGGCCTTTTCCCGCTCCATCTCTCCGAGATCAAACCAGGCAAGGCTGACGAGAAACCGCTGATTCTCTTTTTCCAGGGTTTTGTACAGGATTTCCGAGCGGCGATAATGATCTTCGACCTGCCTTAAATCAAGCTCTGAGGGCTTTTCCTGCCCCACATGCACGACAGCATCGCGGGTAAGCGCGGCGATTTTCTTGGATTTTTCCGCAACGTTTTGAGAAATCCGTTGAAGCCAAAACTGAAATCTTGGAGAAATAAAAGCTTCCTTGAAACGCACTGGAAGGGCTTCGGTTTGAATGCGGCCGGAAACCAATTCCAGTTCCAAAGCCGTAAGGGACGAAATCGCGGAGGGGCGGAGAAGCCGCGAGACCAGAAACACGGAAGAGCCGATGAATACCCAAAAAAGCCCGGCGCTCCGGAAATGTTCAAAGAAATCCGTGCTACCGATTGCAGTGATCTGCGCATACCCGGAGCTTAAAAGTAAAAAAAGAAGCCCATGAAGCGCCAGCCCGGCATACACCATTTTGGAGCCCCACGCCGTCATTTTCACAATCACTTGAGGAAAGAAAAGCAGGCCGGCAAAACAAAAAAAAGAAAAAAGCAGATAAGCTCCGGTCAATAAAAAATTGGCCCAGGCTGTCACCACAAAAAAATCAGGGGCGCCGCTCTCGGCCGTTAATTGAGCGCTAAGCATGCATGCCACAAAAAGATAAAAAGTCAGCGTCACGGCCATAAGAATAAGCCCTGCAAAATCCCGGATACCGAGCAGACCCGCAAAATGATTGCGCCCTTTTTGCAAAATCGAAGGCACGTAAAACGCGGCCAGCATCACCAGATGAAAAAAAGCGAGGAAAAGAATTTTCGTGGAAAGAATAAATTTAGGAGGGTGCGTACCGCTCAAGGCGCTTAACCCAAACCCAAGCGCCATAAATCCCAGAAGCGCAAGCGCCCAGTTCTGCGCCTTTCCAACCGCTTCAAGAGCAATCTGGGACTTGGTACGCGACGACAAATAATCCAGCCAGCCTTGTCTATCCATAAGGCGGTATTATAGCCAGCCCCCGGCCCTTCTCAAAGCACAAAAAATGCCCCTATAAAGTGTTCATCCCCCATCTGTTTTGTGGTATTATTTTAAAAAAGGAGGGTTAAAAATGGTCCAAGCGACACGGGGCGAACCCATTGAAGAAATTCAGAAACGATTCCACGATGAGTGGCTTTTAATCCATGTGATTGATTTCGATCGTAAGAGGACCTTGCCTCTTACGGGAAAACTTATCGCCCATCGAAAAAAGAGGGAGGACTTATATTCTTTAGAACGAAAGCACATAAAAACCTTAACCCTGGTAACTCACACCGGCGAACGTTCGAATTATGCCATTCTCCTCTAAGAAGCGTAAGAGGAAAGTTCTATTCTCCCTTTCCCCTGAAATCCTCCGTTGCAGTGCAATTCTCAAGACTAAACGTGGCAATAAATTCTTGCGAATGGCTGTTGATACGGGAGCTAATTTCACCCTTATTCCTGCTCATGTAGCACTTGAACTGGGTTTAGCATTGATTCCGGCCGATGAAAAAGAAGGGATTATTACAGCCAATGGCGTAATTTATGCGCCTACGGCTGAAATCCCATTATTAGGTGCGCTGGGCATTGAATTGCATGGTTTCAAAGTGCTTTGTTATGACCTACACTCACAAAGCCGGGTGGATGGAATTTTGGGCCTGGATTTTCTTTCCTATTTTCCGCCCTTTCATACTTTCCGTGAAGAAGTTCTGAAGATCGCCCCGCAATTCTGGAAATCTTAAATTCCGCCTCTGACTCTTTAATTTTCAAAAGGTTTCTGCCGCCTGTTCTCTTCGACTTTTAACAATCGTCTGCGAGAGAAGCTCGCCTTTTTTATTTAGAAAGCATCAGGAAGCCCTCCTTTTCATAGCCCCTTCTGCCCCCCTGGCTCATTTGCTTTAAGGAGAAACACCGGGTATCTTTTAATCATTAATGTAGGAGTCATCAAAACATCGATAAAAGCAGGCAAAAAAGAGTGCCGGAGAGGTTTTTTCTGCCCTTTAATAAAGCGATCGCTATTTTTCTGTCCGTTTCTTTAGTTCTCACGAATGGCATCGGATATGCGGGGCCGTCATTGCGAGCCCCCGAAGGGGGCGTGGCAATCTCCATTCCCGAAGAAATCGGAAAAATCGAAGAATCATTTCAAGGCAACAACGGCAAAACCATTATTTATATTCAAGACGCCCACGATTCCCTGGAAGCACAGGAAAACATTTCGAAAATCATTCATTCTCTCGTTGAAAAGGAGGGTGTCAAAACTGTTTTCGAAGAAGGTTTCGAAGGGCCGGTGCCGACCGATGAATACTTCGGCTTCATCAAGGATCCCGTCATCAAAGAAAAAGTTTCTTATTTTCTCTTAGACAAACTCCGGATCGGCGGCGCCGAATACGCCCACATCAACCGCAAAAAAGAATTCAAGCTGGTCGGCGCGGACAATATCAAACTCCACCTGAAGAACATCGAATGGTACCGCCAGAACGCGCTTTCCAAGGAAGAAACCGAAAAAGACCTGACCGTTCTGCAAAAAGAAATCAACAAGCTTGCCAATCATTCCTTCCCAAAAAAACTCAAAGAATGGATGAAGTTAAAAGAAAGATTCGATGAACAAAAACTGCCTCTTTTGGATTATTTAAAGCGGATCCCGTCATTGCGAGCCCCCAAAGGGGGCGCGGCAATCTCCGAGATTGCTAAGAACTATCCCACAATCGCCCTGGTTCTTGCCTCGGAAACCGCGAAAGATAAGGACACACTCGAAAAAGTCAAAACCCTGGATGCCAAAAATCTTTTTCAAGAAATCGACCACCTGGAGAACAACGCTGCCCAGCAGTTTCTCAAAACCGAAAAAGACCGGAAGATATTTCAATATTACAAAGGATTGGCTCTCGTAAAAAGGCTCAATGCCATCGAACTCACGGCATCGGAATATGAGGCCGTCAAAAACTCTCTTCAAAACCTCGGCACGCAGGAATTAGCCCAATTCATTTCCGCACAAGCCCGCAAATCCATCATTCTTTCCAAACGCTGGGAACAAAATATCCAGAACGCCATCCGATTTTATGAAATGGCCCAAGAAAGAGATGCGTCGATCCATTTCCATTTGAAAGATTTTGCTAAACAGGCTGATGACACAACCGGAGTTTTGGTGTTCGGCGGATTCCATAAGGACCCCATCAAGCAATTCCTTCGAGAAGGCGGGTTCTCCTATTTGATTGTCACGCCCAGAATCAGCTCCCTCGATCCCCTCCATAAAACCTATTATCAAGAACTCATGACCCGCGATTATTCGCATCTGGAAATCCCGCCGCTTGTTTCGCACGCCTCCACCCCCGCACATCCGATGGAACTGGCCGAACTCGGCGGCGAACGCCCCAAATCCGAATTCCGCCAGCAAATCCTGCGAGTCGATAATGCCCTGCAGCATCTATTCGCAAAAGGAATCGCCCAAGATACTGCCCCGGAACTGCTTTCACGCCTGATCGACCAGGAACTAATTCGTCCTGAAATAACGCCGGTCCGCTCCGAAGCTCGGAGTTCAGATAATGAGGATCGGAATTTAAGAGACGATATTCTGCCGGATCTTAGGAAAGCGATTCAATTGCCGGATCTTACACCGCTTCAGGCGTACGTTGAAAAGGCCTCGGAATCAATTTTTGATATGTTCTTTTTTACAGCAGCGACAGTCAGTCTTATCACCGAAGACCCGTCCCTGGCCTCTCTTTATGCTGAAAAAATAAACCGGTTGAAGACTCAATTAGGCCCCCGATATGCGAGTTTCATGATGCTTTTTGAACCGGTTGTCCAAGACCTGCTTGCCGGCGGAAAATATGCGGCCTATTCCGCGGATAGAAGAATCTTTCATTATGATTATTACACCGCCATGAATGCGAGCACTCCCATTCATGTCCAGCAAGAACCCGGTGATTTGAATCATGAAGAATCCACCATCGCTGTTGAGCAACTGCTGATGCAGAAGACCGGCCGTCCGGAAGACAATCTCCTCATTGGGACATTACGGGATGAGCTGAAAGATGACTCTATCACTTTTGAGTCCTTGGAATATCCCTTGCAGATCTTAAGGGTTCAGGAGGGACGCTTCCAGCGGGTTTATTTCATTTTCGCAAAACTGAAAAATAAAAATCAGTGGACGGGTTTCGCTCTTCTTTCTGCGCGGGGCCCCGGGCAAAAATCTTTAATTGTCAAACACGAGTTTGAAGAATTGCAAAAACGCCGGGGCCGGCCCGGATGGGCCTCTGTCTACCGGCTTGGAAACAACAATATGCCTCAAGGTTCTTTTTCTGCCTACACCAGCCGCCTCATGAATTCAAGTGAGCTCAATTACGTTTCGAAAAGGCATTGGATGAGCCGTTTGATTCGACCGGGATATTTCATGCTGAATACGGCCAATCCCTTCTTTGGGCTGCCGATTCTTTCCACGGAAGATACGTTGGATGCCCTCCGTTTGATCGCCGCAGACCTGACATCTTCATACGATTTGACGGCTAAATCGGCCGTTCAAGACGCGTCTGTCAATGCAGGCGATTGGAATGTCAGTATGGATTTGCTAAGCCGTGAAAATCCTGCTTCAACCCAGTTCCAGCTTGCGGAAGGAAAATCTCTTGAGCTGATCCGCATTGCATGGCGCGGTACGGCAGAAGGGGTAGAGAAATACCAATTTCTTAAGGACTTATTCAGCCTGTCCTGGCTTGAACGAGACTTCAGCAAAATCGTTTTGGATGAAAGTTTTGTAGACTTTTCCACAAATACGCGTGTCCGCGGCAGCAAAGAAATTTATGGGGAGGATATTTATCCGCTGACATTCCGGCATATTATCCGCACGGCTGTTTTGAAGGGATTTGTCTCCGGCCTGGAAAAACATTACGGAGAAAAGGCAAAGGAACAGGCTGTTCTTTGGCTGAAAGATTATATTGAACGCGTGAAACGCAAAGAAGGAGGATTGGCACAGAATCCTGTTTTTACGGTTCAAGAAATAGAAAAATTCATAGAACAGCTTGAGCCCGCGAAGCCTATTTCGGCAGAAAATCTCGGCCTGCTTATCCAATCGCTCTTTCCCGGAAAAATACCAAACTTGAAAATCAACAAAATTGTTTTGGCCTTGGAAACCAAAGCCAAGCAGAAACTTCCGCTTTTCATAGACGATGTCCGTTCGATCTTCCGTTCGAATGTTAATTTGGGGCAACTCGGCCCTAAAGCTGCTGCCGATGCAAATTTTCAGAAGATTATTGAAGAAACCCGCGGCGGCATCTCTCGCTCTGAGGCCAGAGCAGGCCAAAGCGCGGACAAGCCGGCCGAAGGAAGCGTCAGCCTTGGAGAGAAAGAAAAACTGGCGGAATTATTCCGGGATGAGATGGTGGCCCAGCTGATGATGAATGTCCCCCATAAAGAAATCCGGCGGCATCAATGGATTTTCAGGGGCCTGACGATTTTAACGATGCTCACTCTTGCCGCGCCCTATCCTTCTTATTTTATTTTTCCGGCATTGCAGGAATGGCTTTGGATGAATTGGGGCCATTTCCTGGCGGCGATGACGGTTTATGGAATCAGCCTGCTGGCGCCCGGCATCCTCAAGCTGGTTTTGGCAAAATCCTTAATGAAAAGAATCAAACGTACGGATCCAGGCATCTATCAGTCTTTTTTGAAACCCCGGGATTGGATAGAAAATATCGCGGTAAGATTTCGCTGGAAAAAAACATACGAAAACGGCAAAAATGATGACCTTTCGGAATACCTGCAGGAACAACATGAAAATTTTCTGAAATCCATCAAGGCTTTTCGCAAAGACCTGTTAAGCCGCCTCCGGTCCGGAAAAGAAAAAAACTGGAAGGAAAGTTCGATTGAAAACAGCTATGCGGCCCAGTATCAAAATGCGGAAAATGAAATTTATCAACATGTCTTAAAGCTGGTTCCCGGGATCGTTACCCCCCAGCAGGTACAGCTTTATTTTGATCTCATGCAGGCCGTCATTCCCGGCCTTGCGCCTCCAGCCCGCTCTGAAGCACGGACGGCTACAGAATGGCAAAAGATCACGGAAGAAAAACTCAAAGAATTGCAAACGGGTGTTTTAGTTTCCATAGAAGCTCCTGAAGGAGGAGATTTGCCAGGCCGGATCGTGGAAATCAAAAAGGATCCCAACAACAAACCGGCCGCGTTTACTTTGATTTTCCCCAAGGAAGGGAAAAGCACAATCCTTACGCTTTCAACTTCCGAATTGCTTAAAAAAGACGATCTCTATTACCTCTCCGGAACGCCGAACAAACAGCCCCGTCGGGTCAAAATGGCGCGCGCGAAAGAATTTGCCGATGCACTGACGGATTTATATCCATTTATGAAGGATACAGATTATTTTCTATCCGAATTCATTGAAAGTTTGTCAAATTTAGATGCTCAAAAAACACTTCCAAAACGCGTGAAAGCAGCCCTTAAAAAAATCCGGGGCAGTTTCCCCGATATTATTCCTTTCATGCATATCACTTCCCCCTCTCACGGGGACCTGATTTTTACCAATAAGGATGAGGCGGTGGTCCTTGCCTCTCGGGGTTCTATGCAAGGCAAAGGTTCCCTTGCGTATGCCTTAATCAAGCAGGCGCCTTCTCGTTTTAAATTCGGCCATAACGACTCGGTTGACTTGCTCCAAATCCCGGGCCATTTGCTTGCTTTCCCAAACTCTGAAATGGACGGCCTGCGTGCACGCGCTTTTGCCGGAGAAAGAGATCTTCCGTTGAAACAACGTCTTCGGGTCGGCATCGTAAAAACATTCATTAATTTGCGCCGTGAAGAATCAGATACCGCCTGGAAGCATCGGTATCAGATCAATATGGAAAGAGTTAAAGACAGCTTCACAAATGAAGTTTTCGAAAAATCTTTAAACACTGTAGACACAACCTTTGCCAACCCCATCCAGATTTTCTGGATTCGCCATGGTTTATCCACAGAGAAGGATTATCAAAATCTGGCCCAGGATCTTTCAAAACGCATTTTCTCGCGCTCCGAAGCGCGGACGTCTCAACCCCTTCAGGATTTCATTGTCTTACAAAACCCCCGCGATAAGCGGATGCAAAGACTCAAACGAAAAATCTTAAAAGACAGGCCTTTAGCCGAAGCTTTGACCCAATTAAGAGACAGCGGATTAAGCTCGGGGGGCATCTTAGAACGCAGAGAATTGCCTGACAATGCGCACGGCCAGATCGACACACTCATGTTTGATATGCTGCCTAAGAATTTGGAGATGAATTTATCGGAAAATGCCGTGTTTAATTTGGAAAACCCGATGGACAATTTTGTGACGCCCGAAGATTTTTCAGGAAAAGGAGCATCTCTTCATATTTCTCTCTCTTCCAACATTTCAGATTTTCGACTTCTCTATAGTACCGTCAAACATGAAATCATGGAGGGCTACTATCTTCTATTTTTCTTAGATAATATTTTTAATCAACATAACGGCTTTTTTACGGACACATTTCTGGCATTACAATACAAAGGTCTTGGCCTCTTTCACTGGAAAGCAATCCAAGCAGAGGTTCTCGACAAAGACTTTGAAAAATTGCCAGGACCTGAGCGCCTAGGCATGGCTTTCCGGTTCATCACTGATGGCTTCGAGGATTTTAATGATACCGTGAAGCGGTTTAACGCTCTGCAGCGGGAAGAGCAGAATAAGATATCTGGGGCGTTTAAAGATTACCACGATCTCATTAAAGAACTCAAAGAAATCGTTGACGATGAAATGCACACCCTTATTGTTGAGAGATTCGTTTCTAGGTTAAACGAAGAAGAAAACTACAAAGATTTTATGTACACCGATTTAACCAATTTACTCCGAAGCGAGGACCAAGAAAAATATCTGGAGTGGATTCAACAATACCGGGCCCTGAAACTTCGCTCTGAGGCCCGTGCTCCCCTGAACACGCTGGATGCTCTGAAGGGAGAATTCCTTAAAATGGGCTACGCGCTGGGAGAAAATCTTTCGCAAAGTTCCGGCGATGCGAAGTCAACCCGGGGCGATATTTTTGAAGCAATCCGTTTAGACGACAACAGAAAAGTTGTCATCAAAATCGACCGCCGATGGAAATCGACCGCCCCTGAGACGGAGGAACAAAAAGACTATGCTTCCACCATGAAATTGCATGAGCTTCAATGGCGGAGCAGAAACCTGATGGATCGTCTCGAAAAACAAAGGATTTTTGTCCGGCTGCATCAATTCGGGACAATCCAGCTAGGAGACAAAAAAGATTTGCATTACCAGGTCCTGGAAAAAATAGAGGGAAAAAGCCTCGCGTTTTATGAAGAAAAAACCCGAAAAAATTCCCAAAAAGAAAGCGGGCTTGTAACGTTAGATAACCTCGTACGAGTTTTGGAAGGGATCCACCAGCTCTATGAAGGCGGCTTTACTTATCAGTGGCGGGACAAAAATCTTTTACATAACGTTATCCTTGAAGAGACGGGAGATTTGAGGATACTTGATCTGGACTCAGTGGGACACCTCGATTTTGATCCGACCCCGGGGGCCAGCCTGAAAATCGCGATCGGCAGGCTCTATTTAATCTTGTTCATGGAAATTTCCAAAATATTTCAGGTCGCTTCAGAACCCGGCCAAAAAGAATTCGAGGCATGGATCAACCAATATTTCAACCTTTCGGTGGACATCAAAAACACAAAATCAGCCACCTGGTTGATCAAAAACTCTATCGCCGATTTGAAAAAAATTACCGCTCAAGAAGCTCGTCGCGCCGAGATGCTGAATCTCGACTTGCTGGAATTAAAACTTCCTCGGGAAAGTGATGAATTTCGCGACTTGATCGAAGCGGCATCCAAAGTTTTCCGGGATTTGGGCCAGCCCTTTGCCACAAGCGGAATGCTCAATAACGGCCTGCCAGTTGAATCCAAAGCCAATGTCCGGCTTGTGCTGGGCAGTCAGGATGTAAAACTTTTTCAGGAAATGGCGGAAAAAATCAAAAAAACGGGATCAAGCACTCCTCTTATTATTTCGGGAGGGCGTGGCCGCGGAACTCCAACTCTTGAAGCCACCTTCCGCGAAATGATTCCGGGACTTCCCAGCCATGAGAATCTGGAACAAGCTTTGAAGATCCCAAACATTTCGGAAGCCCAACTCATAGAAGCTTACTTCAAAGACCTCGGTATTGGCGCGGAAGAAAAAATGCCTGTCCCGGTCACAATCGAAAAAGAGTCGAAATCTACTTATCAAAATCTTGAAAATATTGTCAAAATTCTGAAAGCCGCGGAGCAATCCATTGTGCCGAAAGGTGAAAAGCCAAAAATTGTTATTTATGTCACAGAAGCTCAAGTCGCGAGGACGATCAGCGCTATGATTCACCGCCTCCGGACGGAAGGGCTGGATTGGGATTTTATGGTCATGCCGGCCTATCCAGTTGACCTGCTTTCCCTGCCCGATTCCGCTCTTCTGGACTTTCTTTTCAAATCCATCGGCATTCCCGAAGAATTTGCAAAAAACCATGAATTTACTGATCCAGATTATGTGAAAAGCAACCGTGATATGGATGAAGCCCGCCGTATTGTGCGTGATTCAATCGAAGATTCCAAATACAAATCAAATACGGTGCCGCCCGAAAAAGACGCTTCTCATCCTGGGGGGAAATTTACGTTCGGTAATTCAACCGTCACTTATCAATACGGTCCGGATCAAATCAAGGCAGTCCGAGACACCGAGTTTCTGAAATTTTTGGAAAAAACTTTGGAACTTGCCAATCAGTCTCGCTCCGAAGTGCGGACAATAAAAACAAGCTTCCTTCCTTCCAAAGAGGACCTGCTTTCTCTGGCGGCAAGAGAAGGCGCGATCGTCTTGGGTCCGGAAATTAAGGGCATTAATGCAATCCGTTGGTTTTTAGGATTAAAGGAAGACTGGTTTGAGGCAAATACTCCAGACGGCCAGGTGTTTGGGCCAAGTAGTTTTCAGATTTTTGCAGAAAGATTTCCCTGGCTTACCAAGGATGAAATTAAAAAACGTCTGGGGCTTTCCCCGGAGACGAAGTATCTGATCGTTCTGAATCGTCTTGGTCAAACGCATCCTCGCGTCTTAATGGAAGAGGTGTTTCACATCTTGGAAGGAGATCCGCCTAATCCGTATGACGGGAAAAAGTCCTTTGAATTTACAGACGCCCGTGAAGTTATTAATGATGTTCTTCAATTAATGTTCTATCCCTCTGACCAAGTCATGCAATTTTCTAGCGTCTATACGGATTGGACGGAACAAGAGCGCTTGCTTTTGCTTCGGCGGTATCGGGACGAACCCCACCGCAATCCCAATTTTGATCTTAAGGAAATTTTGGATTCGTTGGACCGTGACATTAAAAACGGAGAGAAAGAAGTCCTCCATTTACTGCTAAAAAAACTAGCCGACAAAGAGACACTTCAAGAGTATTTGAATATTCTTCTTAAAACAGAAAAATTCAGTCACTACCGGCCTTTATTCCCTTCATTGATATCAAGCTCAAGCGTTTTCCCGGCATTGCAAATCAATCCTGTACGCTCCGAAGCGCGGACCGGCGGAGACTCTTTTGACGGAATCCAAATTACTTTCTTGGTTGAGAATGAAGACATCAAAGTTGTGGTCGGCCGGGAGAAAAATAAACAGGTTACGGCTGTTTACGATAAAACACGGAAAGATTCAAAACGGGTTGCGGAAATAAGTTTGATCACAATCGGTCAAGACGGGGAAGCTTACGAGCTGGAAATAGGCGCTTACCCGGAAACATTTGTAAAAAAGAAAGGTTATGTGCGACGTGCGCTTTTGATGCTCGCCCAAAGTCCTCTTGTCGCATCCATGTCGAATGCGCCTGCCCTGCCCAGAGACGAATCTTTTCAAAAGGCTTTGGAGTGGCTTAGCGAACAACCCGGCATTCAAATCATGAACTCCAAAGGAGAAACTCAAAACCTCGACTGGAGCTGGGACGTCCTCACCCTTCGCCGCCGCTCCGAAGCACGGGCCGATCAAACACCCATCGAATATTTTGTATTTTATAAGCCCGTGTCCACTCTTTCCGAACGTGTCGCACTGAATCCGAAAACTACCACCATTTACAAATTATTTGCCGACGCCACAAAAAGAAATGCCGATGATTTTTTTGCCGTGGGAAGGCTGGATTATGACGTGGATGGTTTAATGCTGATTACAAATCATGGCGCCGCCTACAGCATGATTCTTCCCATGACTCATGTTGAGAAAAGATACCATGTGCGCATTAAGGGCCGTATTACAGACGAGGAAGCCGAAAAATTACGCTCCGGAGTTGTGATTGATACGTTTTCCACGGAAAAAAAGCCTATCCGCTACCGCACCCAGCAGGCAAATGTAAAAATCATTTCCGCGCATTCCCGGGAAAGCATTGTTGAACTCACTCTCTATGAAGGAAAATTTCATCAGGTCAAGGAAATGATGAAAGCCGTCGGCCATCCGGTGATCCGGCTTACCCGCACAGGCATCGGCCCCCTGGATCTGGAGGCGCTGAATCTTCGGGAAGGCGAAGTAAAAAAACTGGAGGGCGCTTCTTTAGAAACCTTACTGGACCGGCAACAAAAGGCTCTTGTTCATTTACGTGAATTGGAAAAAAACGAATTAGGGAAAATGTTGCATTTTTATATCAAAGCTCTTTCTTTTGAAGGCCGGCCGGTGATGCGCTTTGGCGAAGAAAAATTATTGGAACTCTCCCGCGGCCGAAAAGAACGGGAAATAGTTCTCAATTCGCTTGTGACCGCATTGCGTGAATCCTCCTCCACAGACTTTCCCTTCGTGAAAAAGTTTTTTGTTCAGATGGCATTGAAATGGCTAGATGAAACTTCAATACGCTTGGTATCCGCTCTGAACAGCCCCGAAGAAAGTTTCAGAGAAAAAGCAGAAAAGACAATTCAAGCCATTTTGTCCGAAAAAAATTTGCCGCAAGCCAAAAAAATCTTTGAGCAAAATATCAATTTGTTAAATCCAGGCCCTGCCCGGAAACACATGGAAGCGATCCTTTCTTCATCCCCCGGAGCGCATGGCCGCCGCTCCGAAGCGCGGAAAGTTGATACAACCTTAAAAGCCAATCAAGTAGACCGGCCGTTATTTCCAAACCACGTACGGAACCAAAACTTGCGTGTCCTTTTGGATCAGATCATTCATCTCAAAAACGATGTTGTCTTTACGATCCGGCCGGAAACGCTTGAGAAACTGGCGCGGGCGAAAGAAACGGGCGGGCATGATCAATGGCTCGAGCTTTTGGGCCTCAAGATGCTGAACGAAGACGAATTGTATATCGTGATTGACTCCCAAGAGGAGCAGAAACTGGGCGAGAGGGCTTCAGAACTGCTGTTGGGGCACCAGCACAGAAAAGTTTATCTGGGCTGGGGGCCGAGGACCCGGGCCAGCCTTCCTATTAATGCCCCAGTGATCCAGTTTGAAAAGCTCATTCAGGGACAGCTTCCGGGAGAGGCTCTCAACGAACAAACCGCGCACGAAATCGACGCCACCTTTGATGTCTTTGACGGGGCTTTCCTGGCCGCGCTCCAATATGCCCAGGATCCAAAAGAATTGTCAAGAGCGAAAAAGAAAATTATTACTTCCGAACTTGCTCAAAATCTAGGCCTCCTCACCCAGCTTTTCGAGACCTACGCGATCGTCTCTCAAGCCGCGTAGACAGCCGCAAAATATAAAAAAATCTAAATAAGCTTTGTGCTTTTAAGTTCTTGCGAGGCTGTTTTGTAAAGACTTTGATCGGAGGTAAGAAATAAATCGGCCCGGGAAAGGATTCCTGAGGCTATTTGAACACTATCAAGCGCTTTGAAATAGTATTTTTTAATCATCTCAACCGCTTTTTGTTCTAACACTTCATTCCAAATGACCCTGCTAAAGTAAGTTAAATCTTTGCCCGCCTCTTGACGAATTGCCGCGACTTGCGGATGGCTCAATGTTTTCTCGTGAAGCCTTCTCTCAAGCGCGGAATTCAGTTCAATCCAATAAATAGGGGCCACAACGATTTCGGAGACCTTCTCCAAAAGCTCTTCTAATCGATCAGAGCCAGGCTCGGATACATACTTTTTAATCAGCGTTGAAGTGTCTAAAAAAGCTTTCACGCGGCTTGTTCTCTCCGATTTCTAACAATCGTCTGAGAAAGAGGTTCTCCTTGTATCTCAACTTTTTTGATTTCCCGTTTCCATCCCGGCCGGGCAATATTTTCATTATGAGGAATAATATCGGCCACAGGAACATTCCGTTCCATGAGCACAATTCGTTCCCCCGCCTTCACCGCTTTAAGGTATTTTGAAAAGTGATGCATCATTTCCCGGATATTGATAGAAACCATAGTCATTGTCCTTTGCTTACAAAGTATACATTTTGTATAACAAATATCTAACGTTGATGAACAAACTATACCCGATATTCTCCGATACGGCAACCCTTTTTTATCTGGTGTCAACGCAATTTAGAAATGTCCTATTCTTGGCAAAGTAGAAATGTCCGGTTTT
>CAYGIT010000028.1:7776-22684 GCA_964349955.1 uncultured bacterium | reverse complement strand
GGCGATGGTTTGTAAATCCCCGGAGTTCATGGACCCGTGCCCAAAACCCGCCCGTACGATTTGCGGGGCCAGGCCCCAGGCAAGCACCGAGAACAAAAAAGAAAAAGCAAAAATCCAGCGGATGTCTTTTTTGATTTTTTCCCAGAAAATAGCGGCAGGTTTTTCGTGAAAAATATCCGACCAGTTGGAGTGGAGGATATGAAGAAAACCGGCCCCGAAAAGCTGGTAAGGAATCAGAAACAGCCGGTCCGAATAACTGAATAAACTCAAGTTGCCCGTCCCCACCCTTGCCGCAAACCACTGGTCCGTCACGAGAAAAAGATTGAACGCGAGGATGGCCAGGACCTGGAAAACGGCATGGTCCAGAAAATCCCGGATTTCCGTGCCCGTTTTTTTCCAGTCCAGTTTCGGGCGCCATCCCGTCAGCCGCGCAAGCAGGTAAAAACTCAAACCCGTCCGTACCAGCTCCCCCGCTCCAAATCCGGCTGTGGCCGCGTGAATCCCGCCCTTCGCATGACCCATGATCATTGTCACAACAACGATTCCCGACCGGAGAGCCGGGGAAAGCGCCGGAAACCAGAAAATTTTATGAACATAGAAAAGGCTGTTGGCCAGGCAGGTGCAAATCGCAAGAAGCAAGAAAGGGCTCATCTCGATCAAAAGCCGGGTGATCTTCCGGCTGAATTCGGGATCCGGGCTCTTCCAGAGCGAAAAAAGCCAGGGGCTCGCGAGAATGAAAAGAAGAAGAAAAAGAAAGGATGCCGCCAGGCTCGAAACAAGGACTCCGTTGCCGAAAGAAAACATCTTGCCGGGATTGTTTTTATGGGCCACCAAATCCGGCACCAGGACCGATTCTAAAAGATGCGACAACGTTTCGAGGGCAAGCAGAATGATTCCCAAAACGAAAAAGAAAGCATCGGTTTCGGCGCTGACTCCGTAGAAATGCGCGATGAAAAAGGGGATCAAAACACCAGCCAGTCTTCCCAGCACCACCAGCAAAGGGGTCGACAAAAATTTAGAGGGCATGCTGGATCAAAGCAGGCATGGAAGCCAAAACGGCCGCCTTGTTTCGTTTGATCGAATCTTTGACCGTACAAATCGCCCAGCAGTCGTGGCATTGGCGCGCCTGGGGTGAAAATTTCATTTGGGCCGGGGAATTCCAGATATCTTCGAAAGACGATTGGACAAGATTGCCGATAGGCCAATTCTTGTACTGGCACATGAAAATATTGGCATGGGAGTCCATATAAAAAAAGTCATCTCCCGCCCCGCAAGCGATCGCTCTCCGGTGGGTCTGCAAATAGCGCAGCAGGTTCTGGTTAAACCAGGCTTTGGCCCAATTTTTCGGCCGGAAAGTCTTCATCTGTTCCCAAAAAATAAAATCAAAATCGCTTTTAACACTTTGAGGGTCCGCATTCATCCCCTGTTTTCCTTCCCCGAAATAGACCGAAGAGTCATGGACGGCATTCAAGGTAAAACTCACACCCCGTTCTTTGCAAAATTGATAAACTTCGCGCAATTGATGCCGGTTTTGTTTCATGAGGGTAAAAATAATCCCCAAATCCTTGACGCCGCTTTTTTGAAGAAGCGTTAAAGTCGCCAGGACTTTTTCAAATGCCTGGGGAATCTGCCGGATTTCTTCATGCACCTTGCCGAGCCCGTCCAGCGACAGGCGAAACGCGATTTCAGGATCGCCGTTTAAAAGGGCCTGCAGCTGGCCCTCGATTTTGTCCGTCATGAACCCATGGGTGGTGATCAATATCCTTGCCTTGGGGCAGGTTTGCCGGAGGCTGGAAACCAATTCAGGAATATCGGGCCGCAGGAAGGGCTCTCCTCCTGTAATATCGATCATTTCCAGGGAGGAGGGCAGTTTCCGGAAAATTTCCGGGGAAAGAAAATCCATTCCCTTATTTTTCCAGATATCGCACATCACGCAGCGCGAATTGCATAAAAGCGTCACGGCCAAAAAAGCGCTTTTCGGAACAGCCGGCCGGCGGGACGCACGGGTCGTGGGGTCAAGTCTTGACATTTGACAAAGCTTTTGTCTGTTTTTGTCAAATATCAAGACTTGACCCCATTTCTTCCTGCTTATCGCCGGCGGGTTTAACGGCCTCCAGGACCATGGTTTCGAGACGGTTGAATTCCTCGCCGATCTTTTTTCCGTGAGATTCCAGATTTTTTAAATTCGGGTCCAAACTCCGGCCGATTTCACAGCGCACCGTATTTTTAAAACCGCTTTCCGATAGCGCATAGGCCAGGACCGGCTCATCATAAATAAATTGATGCCCCCAGGCGCGAAAAAAATGATTGATCACGGCCCCTTTAAAAAGCCCTTTCAGATAAGGAAAAGTACGCCTCATGCCATCCTCAATATACCGTTTTTTCAATTCCGACTTCTCCCCTTCAAGATGAATCAGGAATTCGAGGTCAGGAGTCGCGATGCGGATTCTTCCTCCGGGTTTCAAGACCCGGTAACATTCCCGGAGCAACTGCATCCCCTTGCGCAATTCCAAATGCTCGATCAAGTGTTCCGTAAAAATACAGTCAAAAGTGCCCGGATCAAAAGGAAGACGGCGGCTTGCGTCAATCAAAACCAGGCTCCGGAAAGGATTCAGGTCCGTATTCAACCAACCGGACAGGCGATGGGGCCCGCACCCGAGATGCAGTTTTCGGGTGCCGTGAGATTGAAGGTAGCGTTTGACCAGCCAGGACCGCAAGGGAATCAGAAGAATCCCGAGAATCCAAAAAAAAGCATAAGCCACAGGACGGATAGTTTCGATTTTAACTCCCTGGTTTTGTTAGGTACTCTAAGTATCGGATGTTTACTCTCAATCGTTTACCATGCTATTCCTCGATCCTCCGAAAGCAATCAAAGAAAAAAACGTTCTTCCGGACTGCCCGAGATCGAGAAACGTCGCTACGCTCTTGCGCCTTTATTTTTATCCCGGATATGAAATTTGGACATCGCCTAATTCTAAAATCGTTTTTGGAAAATCCGAAGGCCCGGCGCCGTTCAGAAAATCGATCTGAAGCCAGCGTTTTCCTCCCCCTGTAGGGACCTCGATTTTAACCCAACGCTCCTGCCCCGGAGCCATGTAGGCTCCGCCGATTTCGCGATCATTCAGAGACACAAGCCCGTAAGCTCCCTGGCCCCTTCCCCGTGCCCGTAAGTTCAGGCGCAGGCGGGCAAGCCCGGGCCGAAGGTCAATGCCCATGATCATCCGGCCTTTATGCTCCATTTGAGAAGAGGTAAAACCTTTTCCCCACCATTCCTTTGCCGGATACAAATCACGCACGGGACCTTTCTCCGGAAGCCTGTTCGGGCCTGTCCCCTGACGGGTTTGACTCATCACAGACTTCCATTCGACGCCGGGGGTTCCCAAATCCTCATCCTCTTCTTCTGAAATTTTTTCCAATGTTTTTTGGACATCCTCTTTCCATAAAGGATGCATGCCTTCCGGCCATTGGCCCATCGCTTTTTCCGCCAAAAGAATACCCGCTTCGGCCCGAAGCCAGGACCAGTTCCTCATCCAGAAAGCTTTGCGAAACGCCCAATAGGCTTTTTTATATTTTCCTTTTTTTAATAATTCTTCTCCGCGCCGGCATTGAAATTCATAGGCTTCGCGCTGCAACTTTAAATAAACAGAAAAAATCCGGTCACGGTATTTCCAAAGCCCGTTTTGGTCCATCCATTCGAGAAAACTCCGGTAAGAAGCCCGGTCCACGGGCACCACGGATTCCAGAAGAGAAAAATCCCGGGACCGGCCCCATAAAAAAGTCAGGGCCGGCTTCAAAAAAGGAGACGGTTTTTCGAGAAATTGCGAGGACGCTTTTTGAGAGGAAAGACGGATGCTTCTTTTGATTTCCGAAACCGCCATTTTTCGGTCCTCGTCAGAAAGCAAAGAGTCTTGCTGCAAAAAATTAACCCCTATCGCGTAAGCGACCCAGGCATTTCCGGGCTCCTTTTCGCGGGCCTGAAGAAAAAAATTCAGGGTTTCCCGGTTTTGCTCTTTCAGGGCGATTTGCACCAGCCCCCGGTACAGCCAGGCCCTTCCGAAATAAGGCAGCCCGGCGGTGACTTTTTCGAACCGCGAGCGGGCCAATTCCAGCCAGCCCTTTTCCTTTCTTTGCCGGCCGAGTTTCAAAGCCGTTTGGCCCAGCAGATAAGCCAGTTCGGGATTTTTCGAATCCCATTTTTCGGCTTTTTTAAATGCCGGGACTGCCCGGACCCAATCCTGCCGTTTGAAAGCCCCCTGACCTTCATAAAATAAAGCGCCGGCCCAGCTCTTTTGAAGGCAAAGAAAAAATAGAGCGGCGGCCAAAATCCGGACCGCGCTTTTTTGAACGGTTTTATTCATGGAGAAGCCGGTTGAGCATGGCCGCAGCCAATACAAAGAGCAGGGCATTGGCAGGAATGGCAAAGTTAAAATCCGTCAATCCGTGCAGAAGAAAGGCCCCCAACGATACGAAAATTCCCATGGCCAGAGGCAAAACCGCCGGATCGGCGGTCTTGAGTTTCGAAATTCCCGGGAATAAAAGTCCTGCCCAGGAAAAAACCAGCACCATAAACGCCGGGATCCCAAGCCCTGCCGCCAATTCGAGATAATCTTGATGGGCATGCGCCCACCCCATGGAGACGGTTCCGGATTGATAGGCCGGAAATACTCTCTCAAACGCTCCAAGGCCGGTTCCAAACCAGGGATGGCGCAGAAGCATTTTGAAAGCATCACGCCAGACAAACCACCGCTCACTTTGCCATGGCAGCCAGCGGTCATCGGGATCCAGAAACCTGGCAAGAAAAACAGGGCGGCTCACCCACGCAATTCCGGCCAGCAAAACAAGAAAAGCGCCGGAAAACAGAAAGGATTGTTTGAAAAATTTCCGCGCTGAAAAAAGAAGAAAAAACGAAAGCGTCAATGCCATGCAAAGAATTCCTGTCCTTGATCCCGTCCTCAAAAGGCCTGCAAAAAGGAAGGCTGAAAAAAGCCCGAAAACCAGGCTCCCCGTAATTTTATGGGCACGCAGGGCCATAAACCAAAGGCCCAGGCAAACTCCGGAGGTCAATTCCAGCAATCCCGCCAGGTGGTTGCGGTTCAGATAAGTTCCGGTCAAAAAACCCAGGTGAGATTCCTTGAGCTGCCAAAGGACCCTTTCATGCCCCGAAATCCTCTGGGAGAATCCGTAAAGGACTTCCAGAACACCTGCCAGCACAAAGACAGACGCCAATCGCAGGAGTGAAGTCCGGGGAAGGAGTTGAATCAGAAGAAATGCGCACCCGTATCCCAGCCATTTCAGGGTTTCCTGTCCGGTCGCATAGCGGTTTAACGAAGTCAAGAGGACCTGAATGAAAAGAAACAAAAAGAGGAAAAGCATTCCATATAAAAAAACACGCGGGGTTTTTTGAAAATTTAAAAGAGCTTCAGGATAGCAAAATAGAAGGAAGAACAGGAGCGCCAGCCACAGCATGGAGGTCCAGGCATAAACAGACCCGAACAAAAGGGGCGCCGCAACCATCACGGCCATGAGCCCTGTTTCTAAAATAAAAAACCGGTTGAGGCTCCATTTCATTTGCTCTTAGCCTGATTTCCGTCTCCGTAGCCGTAATAGTAATACTGGTGGTAATAGTAATCTTTTTCGCGCACGCTGACCTGGTTGATGACCACGCCGATGAGTTTGATTGACGCTTCATTAAACCGTTTTTTGACATTGCGCAGATAGCGTTTTTCGGTGACCTGATAGCGCGTGATGATGACAAGGGCATCGGCATATTCGCTCAAAACGACGACGTCCGCCACGGCCAGATAAGGGGGGCTGTCGATCAAAATGATGTCATATTTTTTCTTCAGTTCCTCCAAAACCTCTTTCATTCTGTCGGATCCCAGGATTTCCGTGGGATGCTGGGAGTGAATGCCGGAACCCAAAAAATCAAACCCGAGCCCGCCTACATTTTTCTGGATCACTTCCCCGGGCCGGCGCTCCCCTTCCAAAACTTCCGTGAGCCCGGGTTCCGAGGCAGTGCCGAGCAATTGATGAAGGCGCGGCCTTCTCAAATCCGCGTCGATCAGCAGAACCTTGAGATGGTTCTGCTCAAAAGCGGCGGCCAAATTGGCGCTAAGGGTTGTTTTTCCTTCCTGGGGATTGGAGCTCGTCATCAAAATCGTTTTAGAACCGGCAACGTGGCGGAGCTTGAAAATAAGCGCAGTCCGGAGCGCCCGCAATGCCTCGGAAACCGGGGAAGGTTCATGCGCGGAAAAGAAAAGTTCCCGCCGGTTGCCTTTACGATCTTTGTCGGCCTGGGGAATCACTCCCAGCAGATCGAGCCCCAGGGCCCGCTCCACATCTTCCGGAATCTTGATGGTGGAATCCAGATATTCGAGGAAAAAGGCCAGCAGGACGCCGCCTGCCAATCCGATGAAAAGCGCGATGGAAAGGTTTAAAAACGGCCGCGGGGTAAACGGTTTAAGCGGCGGGTTGGCGCGGTCCACCACCATGATATTGCTGGCCTGGGTTTGGGCTTCGCTCATCGTTTCTTGCAGGCGCTTCAGGAGCGCCTCATAAATCTGCCGGGAACTTTCCGATTCCCTCTCGAGTTCCGAATAATCAATCGAAATGCGGCCAAGCCCCATGATTCTTTTCTCTTCTTCCACGATTTTCTCCTTCAACCCTTCGATTTGAGATGAAAGATGGATCATTTTGGGATGCTCGGGCAAATAACGCTTGGAAAGCTTGGATTCCTCGGATTGAAGTTTGACAAGTTCAAGCCTCGCCTCTTCGATAAACTGGTCCTTTTCGCGGATCGACGGAATCCTCACAAGCCCTTTTTCTTCTTTGTACGCCTGGAGTTTACGCTGCGCCACGCCCACTTTTTCCTTGAGTTCTCCGAGCTGGCCGGAAATCAATTCCATGGCGCGTTTTGAAATCGTAAACCGGTCTTCGAGGTTTCGTTTGATGAAAAGCTCCACCAGGGTATTGGTGATTTCAGCCGACCGGACCGGATCGGGATAGATCACGCTGATTTCTACAAGACGGGAATTGCGGATGGGATTGACCTGGAGCATTTTGTGAATGACAGTGTCTTCCAGGTAAGGATCGCCGAGAAATTCCCGCACCCAAAGCGGAAGAAAAGCCTGATTCCTGAAAAGCCAGCGTAAATGGCCGTCATGAAGTTTCTTAAGGTAGGCATCGGTGCCGAGTTTTTCCTTGCCGATAAGCTCCTGGATCAGCGACCGGCTTTTAATCATTTGATACTGGGTCTGGTAATATTCGGTCTGCCCCGCGTCCAGGGCCATGACCTCCTTAAAATCGACGACATTGGGATGTTCGCGTTCGATCAAAACCGTCGCCCCGGCCCGGTAGAGCACTTTTTCGAAAAGGGTAAAGAGAACGCCGGCAATCATCACCGCCGTAAAAAAAATCAAAAGGGCCCTCCGGCGCTTCCGCAGGACATAAAAGTAATCTTTGAGATGCACTTCGTAATCGAAATGAGATAAGGGGGCCATGCTAGAAAAAACTCCTTGTCACAATGACGCGGTCATTGGCCTGGAGCTCGCGGTCCTGGGAGGCGTCGCCGTTTTTAGTCAGTTTTTCAATGTCCACTTCGAAAGTGGTTTCATGGCCGTTCTCTTCGCGGATCACCTTCACTTTGGAAGGATTGGCTACGGACGTAAAACCTCCGGCACGGGTGATGGCTTCAAAAACCGTGAGCTTGCCTAATATAGGAAAGGAGCCGGGATTTTTGACTTCCCCAAAAACAAAGACACTGCTGAACTCTTTGACAAAGACCGTCACTTGAGGGCTTACCAGATATTTCTCGCCTAGCCGCAGGGTAAGTTCTTTTTCGAGTTCCTCAACCGTCCGTCCTCCGGCATGGATCCGCCCAAGAAGAGGAAAGGAAATAAATCCGTCGGTCAGCACCCGCACCTCTTTGGTCAGATCCGCTTCGTCATAAACTTCAATATGGAGAAGGTCGCCGATGCCGATGCGATAATTGCCATCTCTTTCCCCTGCCGCGTGAAGATCCAACGGGAGAAGACAAAGCCCGAAAAAGAAGAGAATTCCTGTTAAGTCTCGCAAATGTTTTATTTTCATAGTTCTTCTTTATTAACGGCTTCTCGGAGAAGCCTCTTGAGGAAGGTCAGTAGGCCAGTTGAGAACTGAAAGAGACGAGATGGTCGGTGTATTCGAGTGTTGAAAAATTGGAGTGGCGGTGCAAATATTCATAGGCCAGTTCAAACTGGAGATAATCATTCATCAAATACCGCATGCCGGAGCGGACTGACAGAGGGACATCCCGCCGGGTGGCCGTTACATCCCCCACGGTGGCGCGTTCGGCATAAGACTGGCGGCTCAAGCGCAAATTGGAAAAAGCCGTCCAGCGGGGCCGGAAAACATATTTAACGCCGCCGCCGATCGCATGTTCTATATAATAATTAACCGTGGAAAAGGTAGCTTCCGCCGGTTCTCTCAAGACGAAAAATTTGAAGGTGAGATTGGGACGCATCCGGTATTCCACTGAAAAGTTGCCGGTCCAGGAATAAAAATCCGGTTCCGAGGAGGCCCAATAATTCCGGAATTGAGGGCCCAACCGGAGCTTGACCAGGACATTCCGGAGCACTTCCCCCTCCAGCCCGATCCGGGCTTGATTAATGGTGGCATTGCGGTTCACCGCATCATCATAGTCGAGCTGGCTCCACTGGTATTCCACCAGGGCCTTTAAATTGGCAAAAAGATCGTAAAAAATGATTCCGTTAAACCCGGTGTCCTGGAAACTAAGCGGATGGTCTACTTGCCGGCGGAAATGCCTTTGGAAATTGCGGAATCCGCTTTCGAAAGTGAACCGTTTCCATTTGGTTCCGGCTTTGGGGTTGATCATTTGATCAATGCGGGGAATGCGTTCCGTAAAAGTGGTCCCGGAGCGGCTCGAGGTTTCCGAAAGTTCTTCCAGCACATTGACATACCAGGAAGGAAAATTCAAATCCGCGAGCGCGAAAAAACTCTGGTTTTGATGCTTCTGGTTTCCGTTCTTTGCCTTGCTGAATATTTCAAAATCAGCCTGATACCCCACGGCAAGCTGGTGCTTGTTGACCGGCAGCTCAATAATCACCCCGGGCCGGACATTAAAAACCACATCGTCGCGAGCATCCGTAGGCAGATTCAAAATATTGGAGTCATAGGTGACTTTATTTTCGATCACCGGATGAATGCGGACAGGGCCTGTTTTTAAATGCGCGGGCGCGGTTTGGACATAGCGCTTTTCGCCAAATTCCTGAATGGCATCATACAATTTGTAATCTGCGAAAAGAAAGGCAGGAAAAGAGAAGAAAACAACAACGGCCGCAAACAAACGTTTGAGCATTGTCGTTTTTATTGCGAAGGGCTGACTTCCATGCTCCGGGTATCGGGAGGAGGGGGTTCGCCGCCCGCGGGAGTGCCTAATGAATCACCTTCCGAAGTCGCCGGAGGCGGCGGTTGATCGGAGGAATCCTCCTTCAATTTCATCGAATATTCTTGCCCTTCGGTGAAGTTTTTCTGGGTGCCGTCCGGTTCGAGGATCTGGACAGCCCCTTTTTTAACACTGACGGTTCCTTCCGTTTCTCCGCAGCCCAAGGAGACCGAACTGCCTCCCCCGACGGACCCTTCGGAGCCCAGGCATGAAAGTTTAAGGGCATCGCCCTGGCCGGTAGAAAGCGCCACTTTACCGGCAAAAACCTCCACCGAGGATCCGGAAGGGATATCGGGAAGCGGTTCTCCGGCATCAATCATTTGGACTTTTCCATCGGGAAAGGTGACAAGCAAGGTGCCTTGAAAGTCAGGCTGGACGGTAATTTTGGCGTGCGCAAGGGACGGAATCAGCAAAGCAATCAACAATATCACTGTCAAAATAATTTGTTTTGACCCATAAGACATAAAAGCCCTCGCGCTTCTTTAAATGACTCTATCAGGAAATGCCGCCGAGTGCAATATCCACGCTGCCGGTCTGGCCGCCTGATATCACAGAGGATTGATCGACAACAAAATTGATTTTCTTGACCTTGGTGCGATCAATGCTGCCTACGAGAAGCGAAGTCAAAAACTGATAATACTGGCGCGTGACATCCACATTTTTGATATAAAATACGGCCGTCGCGCCGGCGGTATCCTGAACTTCCATGCGAAGCGTCCGGACCGTGGAGGAGTTCACACCAAAAACAAGACTGCTCACCGCGGAAAGGTCGGTGCTGGCGCCGGTATTGCTGGGATCAAAATTGACCGACATCCCGGCAAAATCTCCTGAATTGGAGACATTGTAATTAATGCGGCGTTCGGTTGACGACACTGTCTGCAAAGAGCCGCCATTGGTGCTGAAAAACTGGCCCTGGGGATTGCCTGAAAGCGTCGTGACATTGCTTGCGTTCAGGCTGCTATTGGGCTGCAGGTTTTGAGACGAAGGCAGATGCTGAAAATCAATCGAGTTCATGCGGAAATCAAAACTCGTATCCCCCGTGGCATTTTGATCGATCACTAAAAACACCTTGCGCACCGTGGCAAGCGTCGCCTGGTTCGGAAGATTAATCACAAGCCGCTGATCCGAGGTGCTACTGATCAAATTCGCGGTGGTCGAATAGAGAAGATTGTCGCCGCCGTCTTTGAGTTCAATCTTGATCGACTGCGGTGTATTCGTCACATTGTAATTAAAGACGAGTTGGTTGGCTGTCGCATTGTAATCCTGGTCCAAAACCCAGAACTGTCCGCCAAAACCTCCCGCAAGCGCTCCGCCCGTAAATGTCACCCCGGTCACCGAGGTTGAATTAGCCGTGTAGCCGCCGATCGAGCCTTCCGAGGCAACATGGCTGAAAACAGCCTTGGACCGGTCCGGAAATTCCGGCGGGACCGGAAGCGTGCTTGAAGCCTTGTCAATATTCAGCCCCACTGAAATACTGTTATAGAGAAGGTTGTAATTGAGTTCCAGGTTGCTGTTTTTCAAATAAGTCTCAAAAGCAGCGGGACCGGTTGCACTCAAACCAAGAATTGTGGCAGCCACATCGACAGCCAGAGTCCGCTTCGCGATTTCGCTGTTCGAACGGGAGGAATCAAAAAAGCCCTGCGATCCCATCAGCGCGGGTTGATTATCCTCAATGCTGTTGAGCCAATTGAGGATGTAAATCGGATTAATGGAATACGCGCTGGCCAAAGCATAGGTGGATCCGACATCCTGCAAAAACTGCGTGGGCGTCAGGGTTCCGGATTCGGCGATTGCCCGAATGCCGGTTTTCCCGTAATAAACTCCCGGAGCAACACCGTTGGGCCTTTGGGAGGCGGAAACAAAACCCGGAATATTGTTCACAAAGGAATAATCGGAAAATGTGGCAAGCGCATTATCGAGGGCATTGCGAAAACCGATAAAATCGCGCTCGTCATTTCTCAAAGCGGGCCAAAATGCCTGGAATGCCGAACCGTCGTAATAAGCCAGGTTCTCGACAACCTGCCCGTTGCGGTCCGTATAATTAAGGGTATTGGCCACAAGCTTGGTAAAGACCGTGCTCGGGATATTATTGGGACTTGCGGTGTAGCGTACCGCAAGAAACGCCACGGCGCCGCGCGGTTCACTGGCGAGACGGTCAATAAAATTGTCGAAATTTCCCGTGAGGCTGGTGGTGGTCGTGCGAATGAAGGCCTGCCGGAAAATTCCGAAATCCGTATCCACAAAGGCCTTGTATCCCGGCGCCTGATTATCCAAAAACAGATTCGCCTTTGTCTTGAGAGTATTGATCGTGGTTTGTTGGGCTGCCGTTAACACGGGCGAGGCGGAATCCAGCGCGCCGAGCGTTACGGCTACGCTTTGAGCAAGGTTCGCATTGTCCAGAAGCCCGATGGTGGTGTTGAGCGGTGTGGGAGTGCCGGAGTTTAAATCCAGCCACGGCAGCAAGCCGTTCCAGGCCGTATTGGTGCCCTGGATGCTCACAAGATTAGTCAGGAGCGTATTGATTTCCGCAAGCGCCTGGTCCACGCTCATTCCATTGTTAATCTTGCCGTTGACGACATCGCCTAAAATCTGGAGGTAAAAACCAATGGAAGTCGGCTGGGTAAACTTCGCCGTGGCATCCGGAAGACCGTTGGCCTCCACGCTGTCATAAGGGAAATGCGTGTTGGGATCCAATCCATGGGCGGTCTGAAAAAAGGTCAGGCCATTTTGAATCAGCGTGTCTTTGACGGCTGACAAAGCGGCCGGAACAATAGGCGGAGAAAAAGGCAGGCCTTTTGTTGTAATTTTAACAAGATCGTTTTTTACAAATCCTGCCAGATTCTGATCATTCACAAATGAAATGCTTACGACTTTGCTAAGGTCAAAGCCCGGAGGCAGCACATCCCCCGTCAAACTAAGGGTATAATTCAAATCCACCGGCCGCAAGGTTAAAATAAAACGCGCTACTTTCCCATTGATGTCTTTAAACTCGACCCGGACTTTGGCATTTTCGCTGCCGCGCGCGGCAAGAATAAAATTCGGAGCGAGCGCAATTCCGGCAGGATTCAAACTGATCTGGGTGAAAACAAAACTCGCTGCGTCCGGCCGGACATCATAGGTATAATTAAATTCCGTGCTTGAATTCTGTTCAAAGTTGATAATGCCAAGCGGCTTGGCAGGATCAACGTTGGAACCGGTTCCCTGGATCTGGGTGACGCCTGAAAGTTGAGTGTGGAAAGAAGCATCAAAAGCCGCCCCGGACAAAACCGGCACAAAATCAGCGCCCTTCAATCGCACATCCAGGGTCCCGGTATTGCCCGTGAAATTCGCATGCGCGCGGTCCATCACCACGTTGATTTGCGTGACATGCGTCAAATCAAATCCTGGGGGCAAAACACTCCCAGTCAGCGAAAAAACATAATTCTGCAATACTCCGGTCAGCGCTGCGTCAAACTTTGCCGTCTTTCCGGTCGCATCCTTGACTTCTATACGTGCACTCGCATTATTCGGACCGTTCAAAGCAAGCACCAAATCCGTTCCGTTCGCAAGCAAGCTGGTAATATTTATTCCGGCTGTTCCAAAACCGATATTCTCAAGCGCATAATCGCTTGGCGCTCCATTCAAGTTGTATCCAAAATTGGTCTGCGAGCCACTCACCTGGTTGATTGTCGCCACACCGTCAAACTCACCGGCCGTAGTCCCGATTCTCCCCCCAAGACCGCTGATCACAGGCCGCAAGGCAGAAAAATCAGTATGCGTTGCTGCATTAAATGTTATTCCGGTCACAGGCCCGATAAAATTGGCGCCCTTCAACCGAACATCCAGGGTCCCGGTATTGCCCGTGAAATTGGCATGCGTCCGGTCCATCACGACATTGATTTCCATGACCTTCGTCAAATCAAATCCAACCGGCAACACGCTTCCCGTCAGTGAAAAAGTATAGTTCTGCAATACTCCGGTCAGGGCGGCGTCAAACTGCGCTGTCTTTCCGGTCGCGTCCTTGACTTCTATCCGTGCGCTCGCATTGTTCGGACCGTTCAAACCAAGCACTAAATCCGTTCCATTCGCAAGCAACCCGGTCAAATTCGTTCCGCCTGTCCCAAAACTCACATTCTCAAGCGCGTAATCGCTTGGCGCTCCATTCAGGTTATAACCAAAATTGGTCTGTGAGCCACTCACCTGGTTAATCGTCGCCACTCCGTCAGATTCCCCGGCCGTAGTCCCGACTCTGCCGCCAAGACCGCTGATCACAGGCCGCAAGGCAGAAAAATCAGTATGCGTTGCCGCATTAAACGCCGTGCCGGTCACAGGCCCGATAAAATTGGCGCCCTTCAACCGAACATCCAGGGTCCCGGTATTGCCCGTGAAATTGGCATGCGTCCGGTCCATCACGACATTGATTTCCATGACCTTCGTCAAATCAAATCCAACCGGCAACACGCTTCCGGTCAGTGAAAAAACGTAATTCTGCAGGGTTCCGGTCAGCGCGGCGTCAAACTTCGCCGTCTTTCCGGTCGCGTCCTTGACTTCCACGCGCACGCTTGCGTTATTCGGGCCGTTCAAACCAAGCACTAAATCCGTGCCGTTCGCAAGCAAGCTCGTGATATTTGTTCCCGAGGTCCCAAAACTCACATTTTCCAAAGCAAAATCACTCACTGCGCCATTCAGGTTGTAGCCAAAATTGGTCTGGGAGCCATTCACCTGGTTGATTGTTGCTACGCCGTCAGATTCCCCGGCTGTGGTTCCAACTCTGCCGCCAATTCCGCTGATCGAGGGCCGTAACGTTGAAAAATCGGTGTGGGTTGCTGCATTAAATGTTATCCCGGTTACCGGCCCGATAAAATTCGCACCCTTTAATCTCACATCCAATGTCCCAGTGTTACCGGTAGAATTCGCATGCGTCCGGTCCATCACCACATTGATTTCCATGATCTTGGTCAGATCAAAACCAACCGGCAACACACTCCCGGTCAGTGAAAAAGTAAAATTCTGCAATGCACCGGTCAGCGTCGCATCAAATCGCGCCGTCTTTCCCGTCGCGTCCTTGACTTCCACGCGTGCGCTCGCATTATTCGGGCCGTTCAAGCCGAGCACTAAATCCGTGCCGTTCGCAAGCAAGCTCGTAATATTCGTGCCCGCTGTCCCGAAACTCACATTCTCCAAAGCAAAATCACTTACCGCGCCATTCAAGTTGTAGCCAAAATTAGTTTGCGAGCCGTTCACCTGATTAATCGTCGCCACTCCGTCAAACTCCCCGGCCGTGGTTCCGACTCTGCCGCCGATTCCGCTGATCGAGGGTCTTAAGCCTGAAAAATCAGTATGTGTTGCTGCATTGAATGTCGTTCCGGTGACGGGCCCGATAAAATTGGCGCCTTTCAACCGAACATCCAAAGTCCCGGTATTGCCCGTGAAATTCGCATGCGTCCGGTCCATCACCACATTGATTTCCATGATCTTGGTCAGATC
>CAYGIT010000028.1:0-7676 GCA_964349955.1 uncultured bacterium | reverse complement strand
CCACTCCGTCAAACTCCCCGGCCGTGGTTCCGACTCTGCCGCCGATTCCGCTGATGGATGGCCGTAACGTTGAAAAATCAGTATGTGTCGCTGCATTAAATGTTGTCCCGGTCACAGGCTGCGTATAATCGAGGCCTTTGGTTTCAACCGCCACAACAGAGGAGGCCCCTGTGTTGGTATTGTCCGCAACAAAAATGATCTGTTGAAGCTGATTGGTCAAAAATCCGGAAGGAATATTATTGGGGTTCGTCATATCCAGCGTATAATTGAGTTTTACCCCCGTGCCTGCCAATATAAATTTCGCCACCTTATCATTCACATCGTGCACTTCAACGATTAATTTGTCTCCGTTTTCAATATTCGCGGCAAGGACGATGCTTGACAGGCTTTGCAGTCCCTGAAAACCTGCCGTCACAAATTCAAAATCAGTCGCATCAGGGGTCGCAGAGATAAAGGAGAAATTATTGCGGTCCGGTTGAGTCAATGCAATGGAGGCATTGTTATTTGCATCCAGACCTTCTCCGGATGAGAGGATGGGACTTCCCGGTAAAGAGGTCAGGTTTGCTTGCACATAAGGTGTGCCGCTGACAGCAGGCGTGTAGCTAAGCCCTTTGGTTTCGATAGCTGCGGTGGAAGATGTGCCGGTATTGGTCGTGTCTGTTACGAAAACAATTTGCGTTAAAGCATTCGTCAAAAACCCGGCAGGAAGAGTATTCGCATTGCTTAAATCAAGCGTGTAATTTTGCTTTACCCCCGTTCCCGTTAACAGGAACTTCGCCGAAAGATTATTCTTGTCATGCACTTCCACCTTCAATTTATCCCCATTCTCGATATTCGCAGCCAATACAATCTGGGTCAGGCTCTGATCTCCCTGAAAATTCGCGGTCACAAACTCAAAGTCAGCCGCATCCGGGGTGGTACTTGTAAAGGAAAAGTTACTGGAATCCGTTTGGGTAAGCGTGATGGAGGCATTGCTATTGGAATCTTCGCCCTCACCGGTCCCAAGAATGGGAGACCCAGGCAAAGACGTAAGATTCGCCTGGACATAGGCGCTTCCGGTCACGGGCGCCGTGTAATCAAGCCCTTTGGTTTCGATCGCTGCGGTCATGGCCGCGCCGGTATTGGTATTGTCGGCGACAAAGACAAGTTGAGTGATCGCATTCGTCAAAAATCCAACAGGGAGAACGTCTCCGCTCAAATCGAGCGTATAGTTTTGTTTAACACCGGTTCCCACCAGGAAAAATTTAGCGACCCGATTGTTCTGATCATGCACTTCCACCTTCAATTTATCGCCGTTCGTGATATTCGCCGCCAAAACAATTTGCGTTAAACTTTGCACGGCGGGAAAATTCGCGGTCACAAACTCAAAATCGGCGGCATCCGGAGTCACCGTGGCCATAGAGAAATTTTTATTGTCCGTCTGCGTCAGCGTGAGGGATGCATTATTATTGCTGTCTCCCCCCTCTCCGGAACCGAGCGCCGGAAGGCCGGGCAAATTGGTGATATTGGCCTGCACATAGGCGGACCCGCTCAACACCGGAGTATAATCAAGGCCTTTGGTCACAACCGACAATGTTCCCTGTTTGGGAAAATTTCCGTCCTGCACAAAATTAATTTGTTTGATTTTCGAAAAATCGAGAGCGGAATTTGAGGCTAAAAGCGAGGCTTTGGAAATACCGACTTCCTGCGTCGCTGTCGTCAACCCTTGAATCCAAACAGCCGCAACCCGGTTGGCGGAATCGACGAACTCCACTTTAACGCAATTAGAAAAAGCGCAATCATCATTATTCCGCGCCATATTAAAAGTAAATTTATTTCCCGTAAGGGTCGTGAAATCAGCCGTCCCGTGAAAGTCAATCACGGTTCCCACAAAACTGCCTGCATTGATACTGACATTATAAGTCATGCTGAACAGCGAACCCGATGTTTGGTTTACCGTAATCGATCCCTGGGGCGAAGCAGAGGCAAAAGAAGAAAGAATGGGGCGAGTGCTTGAAAAATCAGTCGGAGGATCGGAACGGTAATAAACGCGCGCCGGATCGAGAAGCGCTTGCACGGCCCAATCTTTGACCGCCACGAGATTGCTTTGCTCGGTATCCATTGCCTGATTGAGCTGGGCTAAAAAATCACCCACGGCATCGGACGAAGTAATGCCGGAGCCATTGTAGCGAACTGCGGTCAGGGAATCCTGATTGTCCCGGCTATTAATAGAAAGGACGTATTCTTCTCCCCCTTTTACTTTTGCGCCTTCAAGATCTTTCAAGCTCGGGTCAATCTGATTGCGGGATTGAATATGGGCCAATGGCTGGGCATCAGAACTATCCAGAGTTTTTTGCATCGTTTCACTGACCGTCAGCGTGCCGGCCTGGAAGCTTGTGAAAAGAGTGATGATTCCCTGAATGACCGCAATTCCGATTTCAACGGATTTTTCAACGGCCTGGGTAACAATGTATTTTAAATTTTCGAGGGTAATCTTTTTTGCATTTTCAACCACGGCCACCGCGATATCTTTGGTTTGCTGGAAAAGATGATTGAGTGCGAGGACAAAAGGATTGTTTTCATCAGCCGGAATTTCCTGAACGGCTTCTGCCGGCGCCGGAGATTTTAAATCTTCCTTTTCCTGATCGGCAGCGTTGGCGGTAGAATTCTCGGTTGTTTCAGTTGATCTCTGAAGCACCAGCTCTTGCTGAAGAAAATCTTGAGAAGTGACAGGCCTCACCACCGGAGCAGGTACGGAAGCCTGGAATTGAGCCTGATTAATGGAAGCTTGAAGTTCCTGGCCGGCGGGATACTGCTCTGCCGGAGTGGCGGCCATAGAAATGGGCACAATTTGGGCGTAGGTAAAAATAAAGGCGATAATGGCGACCAACGTTTTATTCATAAGATAAGATGAGATTGTTTTTTCGGAGCGAGTAGTGCTTTTGAACTTCATTTTGAAGCGCCTCCTGCAGAATTTCTTATGAGCTTTTTGAGAGCTCAAAGATGAGAAAGTGTAACATGCTATTTTCAAATTGTCAATCACGATAAAGCCAATAAATTGAACGACTTAAGAGTTTTTATGAAATGCAACTAAGTGCCTATTTAAATTCATTAATAAAGTCTTTTGCTATATATTGCTAGTTTGCCATGAGGAGAAAAACATCGAATGGAGTGCCCGGAGCCAGACTTGAACTGGCACAGGAATTTAACTTCCCGACGGATTTTAAGTCCGTTGCGTCTGCCGATTCCGCCATCCGGGCGTAGAATGGAGGCAAAACCTGCAAGCAGGTCCTGACCCGGCGTGGCATTATAGTAGAAGACGCTATCCCATGTCATTGTTTAAATCCTTACCCCTCTTAAATGTTGCATATCCACTCACTCCCTAAACACAGATTAATCTTTTTAGTTTGCCTTGTCAACAAAATAATTTGATTTAAAAACAAACTTTAGGCCTACGAATTCTTTCCTTAGGAAGGAAAGGATAACCCCGAAAATTCGAGCATCCCTTGTTTATCAGGGCCGATGCGGTCCGGCTTAAAAAGGATGACGATTTCATCCACAGCGGGGCCTTGCGATAATAAAGGAAGACGGATTTCATTCCAGGCAGGAGTAAAATTTTGAAGCTCAAACGTTTTTACGGTTTTGTGATCCGACTTTAATTCCACAAAAACCGTTTCCGGCACACCCTCGTTTCTGACACTCCGGACATCAAAGCTGAAAAAAGAGCGGGAAGAAGCCTTCAAGTTCTGAATTTTGAAATTCACACCGGCGAAACTGCCTCCGGGATAAAGATCATAATAAATAAGAAGACCGGTTTCCCCTTTTGGAGATTGGGAATATTTTCGTTCCAGGTAACCCCGGCCCGGAGCATAAAATCCGAGCTCCTCATAAACGGCCTTCCGGAACTTTTCGCTTAAATTTAAAATTTCAGGGGAAGTCCGGATGCCCGCGAAAGATTCATAGGCAGAAGCCATTTCGGCCCATTCCCGAGTTTCCAGATTTTCCGGTTGCGCGTCTTCCACAGGGGCTCCAAACATTCCTCCCCCGCGCCTGGATTCTCCGATGATGTCCTCTTCCTTGGGATGCTCCAGAGGATTTTCGAACTTTTGCAGCGTAGGTATTTTAAAAGACCGGCCGCCCTGGGCGTTCTTTAATTTGACTAAAAAATCTCCCCGCAAAACACCGTACCATTCCCTGTCATTGCGCTCCGGATGCACATCCGCTTTAAAAAAAGCCCCTGACGCGACGAGAACCGCCCGGGACGTTATCACGGTCAGTTTTCCTTTGGGTTCCAGAACACTTCCGGAAGCCGCAAGAATGCTTCCCCGATGGAGAAATAAGGAGCCTGGACTATTTTGATTTCCGAAGGAAGGACCCGCCACGGAAATCTCGCTGCCGCCTTGCACAAGCACGTTTACACCCGCAGGGAATTTCAAAATCGCCGAAGCGTTTTCTTCGGTTCTTAATAAATCAGAAGCGTTTAGAATAATCCCCGATTGAGGAATCGTCCAGGCTCCGAGGCGGCGCACCTGGACGGATCCCTGGGTTGAAAAAATTTGAATAGGGACTGATTTCCCCGATTCTCCAAGAAATAGAAACACCGAAAACACAGTGCCGAGAATGAGAAAAAGAGGCAGAGCTTTGAGGCTTTTCACATCAAATCAGGAAGCCGCTTGGGGAATAAGCCCGGTTTGAAGGAGGGAAAAAACACGGTCGCGTTCTTTGGAACCGGGATATTTGTCGAGAAATTCCTGCCAGGCCTGGCGGGCCTGATCAAAATGCCCGTCCTGCCAGTACAACTCTCCGACTTTAATCAAAGAATGTTCGGCCTGGACCGTGCCGGGATAATCCGCCGACAATTGCCGGAAAACCTGGAGTGCCTGTTTGACATTTTGCTGCCGCCCATAGGTCTCCCCCAGTTTTTGAAGGGCCTCCGGCGCGAAAGCGCTTTGCGGATTTTCTGTGGCGAGCCGCTCATATTCTTTGGCCGCCTCCTTGAAACGGCCCAAATTCCTGTAAAGGTCGGCCACACGTATTTCCACCTGGTCCCTGCGCCCATAATTTTTGTATTTTCCCAGCAACTCCTTGTAAAATTCGATCGAGGGAAGAACAAGGCCGGGATCCCGGATGTCCGCGGTCAGTTGAATATGCTGTTCCAAAATAGGATCCAGCTCTGAAAATTTTTTGCTCTTCAGGACTTCCTGCGCCTGACGCTGAACGGAAACCAAATCATGGATCAAAAGTTTCTGCCGGGGTTTTATTTCCGGTTTTGCTTTCTTGAATCCTGCCCGGTTCAGGGCTTTTTGAACCAGGGAACTTTTCATAAAAGCGCCCCTCACCGTTCCGTGCTGATAATTATCAATGGCAATCAAAGTCAATCCCAGGTCCAAACCATAAAATTTGGAACTGGTCCATCCCACGTCCGGGGCAAAAGAGCTCGTGAAGCCATACCTTCCCCAAAGCTGCGGGTTCTTTTCATAAAGTGCTCGAATCAGCTTCAAGGCTTCGTCAGGAACATATTCCAGGGCTCCCATCACGGAACTGGGCACATACACGCCGTTCCACCGGTCTTTACGCATCAGGTTGGGCTGAATCCCGATCATCATGTCATAATCGCCATTCGGAAGCTCGCCTGCGCTGATTCCCCAAATCCCCTCTTTCACGGATTTCAAATCCGCATGTTTGGCGCGCAGACGGCGGATTTGCAGCGCCGTGGCCTTCGAAGCATTTTCGAACCAGTTGATGCCGTCCGGGTCGCGGTAAGAATTAAAATCGAAAAAAAGATTCGCGTATTCATAGCTGAAAAGCCCGCCGCTCCAGGAAGGAAAAAAAGAAACGCCTTCGTATTTCACTTTTTTTCGCCGGAAAGCTTTCTTGTAAAGATGATCCGGCATCTTTTCGTCCTGCGGGGAACCCAAAGCCGACAGGATGATCAAAAGCGTTTCATCCGTGTAGGCATTCCAGTAATAAGGCATCAATCCCTTTTCAGGGACCCAGCCAAGATGAAATTCATTTTGATGCGCCGGGGCCTGGGAAAGGAAATAAGCCCAATGAATGTTCCGGTAAATTTTTTCGACTTTGGCCGCGACTTCGCCCTTGAAATACTCTGCGGCGGTCACTGCACCGCTCAAGAGAAGCGCCGTATCCACCAGCGAAACTTCCGAAGAACCGGCCCTTTCGCCGGTTTCCGGATCCAGAAAATGGTAAAACATGCCTTCCTTCGCGCCCCCCATGGCTTGGACTTTCAGGAGCGAATCCAGAGCAAGCAGGATTCTTTGTTCGGCTTCGCTTTTTGAAATCCATCCCCGCTCCACCCCGATGACATAAGCCGCAAAGCCGTAGCCCATGGCGCCCACGCTGGCATCGCCGCCTCCGGCTGCGTCAAAAAAAAGTCCCGTCCGTTTGTTGAACTCATTGTCAAAATAATTGAAAGCCTTTCGGGCAATCAGGTCCAGCAATTCCGGATCGCTTAATTTCAGGCCTCCGCCTTCATAGGCACGGGTATCCGGGACCCCAACAAATCCCTGAAGCCTGGCCTTCGAAATATTCCGTTCCAAAAGCAGTTCTTCATAATCCAGATGGGCCTGGATCAGGAATGCCTGGGTGACGAGAAGGTCCTGGGTTTTGATCATGCCGTTTTGAAAGCGCACTTTCTGGGCCGCATATTCTTCTTCAAGAACACGCACCATTTCCCGCGCCGCATGCACGCTTTGCTCGGAAATCAAAAGGTCTTCATAAAGCCGTTTGATCTGAATGCGGTGCTTGGCAATTTCATCGTCAATATTATGGAGCTCGGCGCGCGCTGTCGCTTGTTTTTCATGCACTTCCTGCAAAGTCCGCCCCCAATCCCAGACATTGACATTTCCCGCAAACCCCAGGGTCCACTGATTTTGGTCCGTGGGAGCGACATAGGAAGCATCCTGGCGCTGGTATTTGCCCACAAGCCCCAATTGCCGGATGAAACTCCATTTTGCTTTCTGGACCTGAAGGTCCGCCTCCTGTTTTTTGGCGGCAAGGATTTTAAAAAGCGGATTGTGCTGTTCCGCCACGTGATAAGAGTCCTTTAAAGAAAAAGCCAGGGGAAGAAAAGGCTGCTCCACGAGCCGGAAATCCTCATCCATTTCGCGATGAAGCAATTGATTGAGAAAAGATTTGAAATATTTCTGGTCGCCGAGGGCTTTGCGGAGTTTTGTTTTTTCCTGGTTGAACTGCGCCTGGACTTTGAGAATATCCACCTTCAGGGCATTGCCGGAACGGTAAAGAGCATTGACCACTTTCAGGTGCCCCTCAAGCTGATAAAGAGAGCCGACCAGATTCATCACGGCATGCTCGGCATAAAGGGAATGGAAATAAGCATCCTTGACGGCGAGAATCGCGTCATTGACCTTCAAATCCCTGTCTCCGGCCGTCCTTTCCATATTATTTTTGGCCAGGCGCCGGTCCGCATTGAGTGTGCCCCAATTCAGCGGGAGCACCACATTGGCGGAAGTATAAATAACCGACTCTCCCCGGGTGTTGACCCCGGCATTTCCATCGATATAAGCTTCCGGCAGGTATTTTCTTTTGGAGGCGGAATACCGGTAGCCGGCGGCTTTTTGATTTTCCGCGGCGGCAAGAACGGAGTCGGCATGCTTGACCGCATAATCGATGCATTCCTGGAGCGTAAGAACGGGGATGTTTTGGGCCAAAATTTCGGT
>CAYGIT010000027.1:0-23106 GCA_964349955.1 uncultured bacterium | reverse complement strand
CCAATAACTGATACACGCCGGTCAGCATGTAGTTATAATCGCGAAGATAAAGACCCAGGATTTTTTCACGTTCGGGAATTATTTTATTCCGGTAGCTTTCAACGGCTATACGAGCAGTCTGTAAATGAGTGACGGCTTCCCGCACTTCGGATTGCACTTTAATTTCATAAGCCGATTCATGAAACTTATTCTGACGCCACTGAGCTTTCGCTTTGGAGCCCTGGGCAAGTTGCTGGTCCCAAACCGGGACTTCAACGTTCCAGGTAGGTCCCGTTATCCTTCCGCCATCAATTTCCTTTTCGGTATTCACCCCTACCTCAGCATGCGGGACAATTCCCAGGCGGGTCGCTGTGAGGTTTCTTTTGAAAGCTTTGGTTTGTTGACGGATAGCCTCTAAATCCAGACGCTCTGTCAGAGCACGCGCCTCCAAATCGTCAAGCTTGGGATCGGATTCAGGCAAATTATGAAGCGGACTCCCTATTTTCCATACGGATGTGTCATGCCCATCCAGCCCCATAAAACGGTTGAGAGGTTCGCGGGCCAACCTTTCCTCTGCCAGACTCCTTTCATATTCCAACCTTGCCTCTTCATATGCAACCTGCTCTGTCGCAACATCCAAAGCTTTGAGATTACCTGATTTTAACTGCCGATTGCCCAATTCGAGCGCCGCCTCGGAAGCTTCTAAAACTGTTTTCTGAAACATTACCGCTTGCTCTGCTGCCTGAACGGTGTAATAAGCCTTTTTAACTTCAAGCACGAAAGAGAGAAGCGCGTCCGTAACCCGGAGCTTTACGGCGGCATATTCAGCACTTGCAACGCGTCGCTTGAATGGCATAAGAAGCACATCGATGAAATCCTGGCTGACACTTAATTCCACATTATTTTGAGCGGGATCACCATCATCCAGCGTTTCATGGTCTGGAAAACGGACAAAACCTTCAAAAGTAGGATTTTTAAAAAGCGTGGCCTGCCATACATCCGCTCGCGCAATACCAAGTTCCTGGAAAGTGGCTTGAATTTCACTGTTGTTGGTTAATGCAATCTTGAGCGCGGTATCCAGAGAAAGCTGATCAGCCAAAAGGTGAACTTCGGCTGCATTAGCAGGCTCCTTATCTGGATTACGTTTCAGATCTTCGACCTGAATTCCAGTTCGCTCTGTGACTTTTCGCTCAATTTCCTTCATGGGTCGCCGGGCCATCCCGGAAAAAAGAAAAAACACAATAAGTCCGATCAGAGCGTTACGCCCAATGACAGTTACTTTTTTAGGTCGAAGATTGAACATTCAACCTCCTTATCAAGTTAGAAAATGAAACGAATGGAAACGAAAGACAAGCAGGAATCCGCTTGAACCTCTAATCCGTAAAAACAGGCAGAGAAATTGCGTTCAAACGAGATTTAGGAAAGAATTAAATCCGTAGGACGGAAAGCTGGAGATAAAGAGGTGTTTTGCTCGAATCGAAAACCGGCGGACCGGTATTTAAAAATAGCAGGGAAGGTTCTGATTTTAAAGAGTCTTGGAAGAATGCCAACTCTTTGAAGTGACCATTTGGAAATTTTTGCAGATAAGAAATCTGCGCCGCGAAAAACGGCGTTGCGTTATTTACAAAATTAGCAATAAGCTGCGGATGGTTGCATTCGCTATGATTATGCGAGGACTTTGAGGAATGATGACAAGCTGAGGGATCCGAATCAGTGTGATTCCCATGATGAGCTTCGGCTTCGGCATGGTGATGATCAGAAGAAATTTTTTCGGCTGCAATTGCGCCATTGCAGCAGCAAAAAACCGTAAGAATGGGAAGTGCAAAAACAAAGATAAATGGAAGCGCTATTTTTTTATGCAATTTGCTCATCATAGAGTAACAAAACTATACTGAAAAACAGTCCCCTTTTCAACACAAATCATCTACAAACGTCTAAAATCCTATATTTGGGTTTGCCGGATAACGCTGTTTCAGGAGCGCTATCACTTCGTCATCCTTCAGGCCCTGCTTTATGGAAGCGCGGATCAAAGTCTTGGCTTCCATAGCACCCCCCGGTTCTTTGCAGCTACAGGATCCCCAGGTAAGATTGCAGTTCATGGGACAGATGCATTTAAATTGTCTAGCGATTCGCGCAACATGACTATCCAAAACCTGAAGATTGGCGAACGAAACCACTCCCCAAATCATGAGGGCGCCGGCAGCAAGACCGGCGCCTGTTTTCATGATGCGGCTTAAGACCTGTTTCTTATTCGGATTTTGATTCTTCGAGTCCCGCTTTGGCTTCATCGGGTGTCATTTCCTTTTCTTCAAGTTTCATCCCGCATCTCGGGCATTCCCCGGGTTTCTCGGAAGTGTAGCCGTCCATAGAACACTGATACATTTTCATCATCTTGGAATGATCATGCATCGGCATGGACTTCCCCATTTCTTCAGCAAAAACGCCTGGCGCGAACAAAAGAGAAGCAAGCACAAGAAATACTGAAATCTTTCGCATTTTATTTCCTCCTTTCACTTTAAAATTTTAATGATGACCGCGTATTTCAACCGGCTGTGGTACGACGGTCCCTTCTTTCATTTCAAACTTCCATTTCCAGATGGCGTAAACGGCCGGATAGACAAGGAGTTCGAGCGCAAAGGATGTGAAAAGCCCGCCCACCATCGGGGCAGCGATACGCTTCATCATGTCAGCTCCGGTTCCTTGCGACCACATGATTGGTAAAAGACCGATAAAGGCGGCCATGACAGTCATCATCTTTGGCCGGATACGTTTGACCGCGCCGTGGATGATGGCTTCTTTGAGGTCTTCATACGTGCGCATCTTGCCCTGTTTCACCCTATCGTTATAAGCAAGATCTAAAAACAAAAGCATGAAAACGCCCGTTTCTGCATCAAGTCCCATAAGCGCAATCATCCCCACCCATACCGCAATCGAAATGTTATAGCCAAGAAAATGAAGCAGCCAAACTGCGCCAATGAGGGAAAACGGAACCGCCATAAGAATGATTCCTGTTTTCACCACAGAGCCTGTGTTCATGTAAAGCAGAAGGAATATAATAAAAAAAGTAACGGGAATAACGATTTTTAATCTTTCTTTGACCCGCTGCATGTTTTCATATTGACCGCTCCAGATCAGTTGGTAACCTGTGGGGGTTTTGAGTTTTTGTTCAACCGCTTTCTTCGCATCATGGACATAGCCGCCCACGTCACGGCCCGTGATATCCACATAGACGTAACCTGCCAAAAGACCGTTTTCATCGCGAATCATGGAGGGCCCTTCAAGCAATTTGATGTCGGCAAGCTGGGCCATGGGAACCTGGGCGCCGGATGGAGTGGGCACAAGAACACGCCTCAATTTTGGAATATTGTTCCGGAAAGCGCGTCCGTAGCGCACGTTAACCGGGTAGCGCTCCCTTCCCTCAATCGTCGTCGTGACATTTTCACCGCCTATTGCAGACATAATAATCATTTCCGCCTGAGCAACCGAAAGACCATAACGGGCTAGCTGTTTGCGTTTAAGCACAAAGTCAATAAAATATCCACCGGCCACGCGCTCCGCATAAACATTTCGCGTGCCAGGGACTTCTCTCAAAATATTTTCAACTTCTTCTCCGATTTTTTGGATTTCCTTCAGATCTTTCCCCAAAATTTTGATACCGATCGGAGTTCTGATTCCTGTGGAAAGCATATCAATGCGGTTTTTGATCGGCATGGTCCAAATATTGGGAATGCCCGGGACTCTCACGATGGCATCCATTTCATCCACAAGTTCCTGATAAGTAATTCGTCTGTTAGGGGAAACGAGCATAAAAAATTCGCGGAGAGGCTCCGGGAACCAGGAGGGATACTCTCTTGGGATTTTGCGCCATTCTTTTTCGGGCTTGAGCATGATAGTCGTTTCCACCATAGAAAAAGGAGCAGGATCCGTCGGCGTCTCCGCCCGACCGGCCTTTCCAAAAACGCGCTCGACCTCCGGAAATTTACTGAGCATCCTGTCCTGAATCTGAAGCACGCGCTGGGCTTCTGTGACCGACATTCCCGGCAGCGCCGTGGGCATATACAGCATGCTGCCTTCATTCAGAGGCGGCATGAATTCAGAGCCGAGTTTCATGTAAACGGGGATGGTCGTTAAAACAAGTAGGATGGCTGTAATGATCGTGGCTTTGGTGTGTTTCAAAACAAAGTGAACCGCAGGCTCATAAATTTTGAAAAGGACCCGGCTGATAGGATGTTTTTCTTCGGGGTAATATTTCCCGACAAGCACCTGATTGGCAAGCCAGCATCCCCAAGCCGGTTTAAAATTGAAATGATCCATGCGCGTAAACATCATGCGCATGGCAGGATCCAAAGTTACAGCCAGAATCGCAGCGATGAACATCGCTAAATTCTTGCTATAAGCAAGCGGTGTAAAAAGTCTTCCTTCCTGATCCACAAGCGTAAAAATAGGAAGGAAGGCAACTCCAATTACCAGAAGTGAAAAGAAAACCGAAGGCCCCACTTCTTTAAGCGCATTAAGACGCACTTCATGATAATCCCCTTTCCGGCCGCCCTCTTCCCAAAGCTGCAATTTCTTATAAGCGTTTTCTACTTCGACAATCGCGCCATCCACAAGCACACCTATGGAGATCGCCATTCCGGCAAGAGACATGATGTTGGACGTTACGCCAAGGAAATACATAGGGATAAAGGCGAGCAATACGGCAACTGGAATTGTGACAATGGGAATAATGGCCGAGGGAATGTGCCAGAGGAAAATAAGAATGACAATGCTCACGATAATCATTTCTTCGGCGAGCGTATGCTTCAAGGTATCAATCGAATGTTCAATCAATTCCGAGCGGTCATAAGTTTCAACGATCTTGACGCCTTCGGGAAGAGTCGGCTTCAACTCTTCCATTTTAGCTTTGACACGCCTAATTACATTTAAAGCATTCTCGCCATGACGCATGATCACGACACCTCCGACCACATCTCCTTTTCCATCAAGGTCGGCAACACCGCGGCGCATTTCAGGACCGAGTTGCACGTTTGCGATATTTTTTATAATAATAGGCGTGCCCGTCTTCGTATCATTTCCAACCACAATATCTTCAAGGTCTTCAACGCTTTTGGCATAGCCGCGGCCGCGTACCATGTATTCAAAACCGGGTGTGGCCTCAAGCAATCTGCCGCCGACATCATTATTCCCATCACGAATCGCGTCTACGACTTGAGTTAACGGGATGTGATAAGCAAGAAGTCTATTTGGATCGATATTGACCTGATACTGTTTTACGAATCCGCCGACTGACGCGACTTCCGCAACGCCAGGTACAGACTGGATGCTGTAACGAAGATACCAATCCTGAAGGGATCTCAGTTCGGCTAGATTATGTTTTCCGGTTTCATCGACAAGCGCATACTGATAGACCCATCCCACGCTTGTCGCATCAGGACCCAGTTCTGTTTGAACACCCTGGGGAAGTTTGGGGAGAATTTTGCTTAAGTATTCCAGCGCACGGCTTCTGGCCCAGTAAAGATCTGTACCATCCTGAAAGATGACATACACATAGGAGTAACCGAAATCAGAAAACCCACGAACCGCCTTGATTTTTGGAGTGCCGAGCATGGCAGTCACAATCGGATAAGTAACTTGATCTTCCATAATGTCCGGGCTTCGGTCCCAGCGGGAATAAATAATGACCTGGGTATCGGAAAGATCGGGAATGGCATCGAGGCGGATATTTTTCGCGGCCCAAATGGCGAGGCCCACCGCAACTAGGGTGAGAAGCATCACCAAATATTTCTTTCGCGCTGAAAACTCAATGATTCGTTCGATCATAAATTTTTACCTAGCTTCTCAATGCTGGTGCGGAGCTGCCGGTGGCTGAGAAGTTTCCGCTTCTCCACTCATAGGTTTATTTTGCTCCTGTTTTTTGGTTGCTCCTGAACCTTGTGCGGCAGCCCGGAATCTGGATTCGGAATCGATTAAAAAATTGGCCGAGGTGATGACTTTCTCGCCCTCGGTGAGTCCCTTGAGCACTTCGTAATACCCATCCGCCTCATGACCGACTTTGATTTCAGTAGGCACAAAACGGCCTTCTTCCTTGACCACAAAAACAAACTGCTTATCCCCCATATCAAAGAGCGCATCTTCGGGAATCGCTAATTTTTCACCCAGCGGCGCTTCAATCACAACATCCACATACATTTCAGGACTCAAAGATTTGTCCTTATTTTCAACTTCGATTCTTACTTTCAAGGTCCGGCTCATGGCATTGACAATGGGATCAATGGCGATAACTTTTCCCTCAAGCATTATTCCCGGCAGGGCCTGCGATGTGATTTGTGCTGTTTGCCCTGATTTCACAAGTTTTATTTCATATTCATAGATTTCGCCGTAAACCCATGCCTTTTCAGTCGGAAGAAGGAGATTTGAATTTTCTTGATCTCCTTTTAAAAGCTCTTTCATCTGGGCGTCGCTTAACCCAAGCTGCCTCAGTTTAATTTCTGAAGACCGGACAAGCGCGGCTGACCTTTCTTGAATCTCAGGAAGCTGGCTCTCTTTTATTTTTTCCTGGTTAGACAGCGCTTGCTTATATTCTGAGAGGAAATTGTAGAGTTCCGGATCGTAGGCTACCCGCCCCACAGCGCGGATCGTAACCGAAAGTGGCATTTTTTTGATCAGCATAGATTCAACCCCAATAAGCTGCTGACGCTCAGGACTAATTGTCACTTCCCCATGCCCGGGAATCGTGATGGTTCCAGCACCTGCAGCATCTCCTTCATAAACAGGGGTATAATCCATCCCCATTTCATCTTTGGCCGGCACGGAGGATGTGACACTCGGATTCATCGGATGCTGGTAATAAAGAATCTTGCCCCTGCCGCCTGATTTCTTTTGGCCTGAACTTTCCGGCTGGTCCACTTTGGTGAGTCTCATACCGCAGATCGGACAATTTTCCGGCTTGTCGGAAGTAATATGAGGATGCATAGAACATTGATAGAGGGCTTTTCCCTTACCCGCTTCATGCGTGTGATCCTTCCCCTTGCATCCTGTTTGGATGGCAACGAAAGGAAGAATTGCGATAATTAAAATGACTGAAAATAAACCGATTCTTTTACGATGATTACTGTTCATTATTTTCTCCATCCAAAAATATTGCTGAAGAAGCCTTTTTTGTTTGCTTCTTTGGCCGGGTGAGAATGCTCTTCCTTTTGTGTTTTCTTGCCTAATTCAGAAGCCTTTGCCTCTATTTGCATTGGAATTAAATCTTTTCCCACTAAGCGCTCCAAAGCAGCAAGGTAGCTCCAATATTGAGCGAGGTATTGATAGTACTCCATTTGAAATTCAAGCCAGGTTCTTTCGCTGTCCACCAGATCAAGAAAACCAGTCGTTCCCGCTTCGTATCCTGTCAGAGAGACTTTTAAAGAAGTTTCGGATTGAGGAATGACGCTTGTTTTGTAAAGCTCCACAAGACGTCTTGCGGTTTGCACTTTGACCAAAAAGGACTTCACTTCCGCGCGAGTCATGGTTTCCATAGAACGCAGCTCGGCTTCTGCGCCCTCTTTTGCTTTCTTGGCGGCTTTCACAAGAGAACCCTGCCGCCAAAACCAGAGCATGGGCACATTGAATTTCACCATTACGATATTGTCATCGGGCATTTCGTCGCCGTCAAAGGTCCTTCGGCTGTATTGAAGCATGGCATTCGGCAGAAACTCCGAACGCGCCGCCCATTGCTCAGCTTTCGTATGATCTACGTGATGACGCGCCGCATGCACTTCCGGCCGGTTTTCCAACGCAATGTCTTCAAGATCTTCATATTTCAAATCTATTGAAGGCAAAGGAGGTTCTGCCGGCTTGCCTAAAGGTTCAAAAGGGGCGCGGTCTAAAAGGGCATTGAGTTCGGCCTGCATGGTTTCCTTATCCTGCCCAAGTGTGACGAGAGAATTAAGCGCCTTAGAATATTCAACCTGTGCCTTGAGGACTTCCGCCTGAGTTGCCTTATTCACGGAATATTTGCTTTCCGCAACCGTGGCAAAATGCTTTAGAAAATTGACGCTGTCCTCAAAGATTTCAATTTCCCTGCGAGCCAAAAAATAGCCGTAATAAGCAGCCTTCACTTTTTGGAGGATTTCTTTCTGCTTTGCTTCGTAGAGTTCCCATTGCCTTTTTGCCTCGTGACGTTGGGACTTTCTTTTGAGGGATATTTTGCCCGGAAAAGGGATTTCTTGAGAAACATCGTACCAGGTTTCGTTTTTGCCCCAATATTCGACGCCGACCTGCGGGTCCGGTAAGGTGTTGGACCAAACCTTCGCTTTTTCTTCTTCCCATTTCTTTTTAGCAGTCAGAATTTCAGGATTCTTATTTTCTGCCTCGGCGAGCACTTCCTCTAAATTCAAAACAGGCTCGGTCGATTTAGATTCCTTTGATTTCTCGATCAAATCCACAGGAGAGGTTTTAGGAAGCATTTCCATAGGGGCAGAGTGCGTCATCTCCTGGGCTTGAATCACAGAGGATCCCAAAAGAACCGCAACAGATACAAAAACTCCCCATCCTTTGATTCGTTTCATTATGAGCCTTTTCTATTACCTTAGAGCTTCTGCGTATCCGCTTTGCTTGATGGACTCATGCAGCTCCCGCTGGATACGACTCAGGTAGGCTTCGCTCTGTTCGGGGGTGAGATCCTTTTTTACTTCGAGGATATGGGTCGCTATTTGTTTCTCAAGAGAAACTTGAAGAGCGCCAATCTCTTCGATTTTTTTGTAAATTTCTTCGGGCTTTGCTTTCGGATTGCGCATGAGGTTTAAAAGCTCCATACGTTCCTTGCATATTCTCATGCAGAATTTGTCCGCATCAGGCCGGAAACCCGATTCCAGTTTCTTGAGTGATTCGGCCTGCTCAGGACTAAGTCCCAAATTAAAATACCAAGCGCCGCTTGGATTCACGCTCCCAGGCCACATCAACATACAAACTTTTCGGCCACCCCAAAAACCCGCTAATGTCACTGCCGAAATGAGCACTGTGAAAATAATGAGTTTTTTCATGAAGACTTCCTCTCCGATACTGTCCTCAAATAACTTGCTGCAACCGAGGCTGACGGAACGCCGGCAAATTCCTGAAAACCCGAAAGATATTTCACAGACTCGCGTTTGCCTTGCATCTGCTCCGGCAGAATGGTACTGGCTGTTGCCACAAATCCTCCGGTCCCACCGATAAAAAGCGCCATTAAAAGAATGGTGAGCACTTGAGCAAAATTGGGAACGGGAATTAAAGAGTCAAGTCCTCGAAGAACTTTGGCAAGCCAGGATTCGTTTTCTCGTTGCAGGACTTTCTGCCAGAAAATGCCATCAAAGTTTAGGGACGGGTCGATGGAAACAGCATTGGTACGAATAAGGAGATTTAAGCTTTGGAGGGCCTGTACTTCCTTCTGGCAGATTAAGCACGCTGACAAATGCTTTTCAAACTCAAGACGCTCCGCGGCCTTGAGTTCTCCATCCGTCCACTGGTAAATGTTTTTCTGATATTTGCAGTTCATCGTTATCCTCCACTTACTTAAACGAATCAGACGGTTCAAAACCCCCAAAAAATTTCGCTTTCTTTATTCCACTATGCCAGGGTCCTAAAACTACATTTTTGTTATCAGCTAAACAATTTTGGAGCTGAAAAGGAAAGGTTGAATCACTTAAGTGCTTGAAATTAAAGCGGTTATATTTTGGCATAGTCTATGCATAAGGAAAGGCATGAAAAGCTATGCCATTTGGATAGGATTGATCGTTGCGGGGCTCACCTTAAGTCCTCAGCTGGGTTGGTGCTCAAAGTCTTCACCAGAGGCTTTGCAATATAAAGTCAGCGGGGACCGTTATCTTAAGAACGGCGAAACAACGTCGGCCATCCTGGAATATCAAAAAGCCGTCGCAATAAATCCCAAATCCACAGCAACCTATTTCAATCTCGCAATCGCTTATTATCTTGATAAAGATGTGGTGGGCGCGATTTCTGTTTTGGAAAAAAACGTTGAACTAAACCCTCTGGATGTGGAGGCTCAGTACAATCTCGCCTGTCTTTGGCTTTATCAGAAAGACCTTAACAAGGCAAAATATCACTTCGAAAAAGCAAAAGCCTGCTGCGATGGCCTTCCCCTCTTTGCCTCTTTGACTCGCCAAGGACTTGAGTATGTCAATGAACTCAAGAGCATTGACTCCTCTACTCAAGCCCTCGCCCTGTTCCTTTTACAGTTCCAGCAGGGAATGACTCCCGAACCAATTGCTTTTTAACCTTTCAGCTGACGGGCCTTCCACCAATCAACCGCAGGCTTTCCGCTTGAGCTAAAGGCCGGAGCAACATACGGCTCAGGTTTTACAGGGTGTTCCTGGCGGTATTTGTACTGCTTGTACTGTTCAGCTGCGATCCAAGGCTTTGGGTTTGTACGCTGAAAATCAGCCAGGGTCGATTCCCCCTTTTCCGCTCTTATTCTTGACGCATCCAACGTCGGCTGCGGGGCCGGATTTTTCAGCCTCTGCTTGTACTGACGATATTGCTCCCACGCCTGCGTCGGCTTACCTGCTGTTCGCATAAAATCCGAGAGCGTTAATTCACCGGCCGGCGCTCCCGCCGCACCTTCCACCGCATAAGCTGGTGCCGCTAACAGCCCAAGTACCAGGGCCATTCCCATCACTTTCTGGTAGGTTTTCATGTTTTGATCCTCCTCTTTTAGTTTGAGTCCGTTTCTATTATTTAAACGCTTGAAATGACTCAGACCCCCCTTTTTATTTTTAGGGGCTAATAACCCATTCTAAACAATAGGCTTACAGATATTTAGAGAGTGTCCCCCGAAGGGCTTCTCGGGCGTGACAGATCCTCCTTTCCACGGCTTTCTCGCTAATTCCGAGGATTTGGGCGATCTCCCGGTAAGGCAATTCCTGAAATTGAAACAAAAGGAGTACAGCCCGCAGTTTATCCGGCAGGCGGTCTATTTCCCTCTGCACGATCAATTTCATTTCATTCTGCTCAACGTTTGTAACTGGCGAAGATGCATTTGGATCTGCCAGGCTTTCAAGATGAGTCCTTTTATCCCCTTCTTCATTTTTTATTTCTTCGTTCAAAGAATAGGCAATTTTTTTCCGGTGTCTTAACCAATCAAGTGAGGCATTTATGGTCACCCGATAAAGCCAAGTGGAAAACTTCGATTTCGGATCAAACTTAACTTTCTTTTCATAAATTTTAATAAAGACTTCTTGTGCGACCTCTTCAGCCGTGCCTTGATCTTTCACAAAACGAAAAGACAGATTAATGACAACGGCCTTATATTTATTGAAAATATTATCGAAGCCAGACCGGTCCCCTTCCTGGAAACTTTGAATCCAGAGCCAGTCTTCGTCCTGAGTTGGAAATATATTTTGATCCACTTATTTTTCCTTTCGGTGCAAATAGAACCACAATAAGCGTAGAAACTGTACGCTTTGAAGGAAAAGCGGATCAAATAAGAAGGACAGAATGCTTTAGATAAAGCTGAGGCGGTGAGTGGGTTTGAAGGGAAAAATCGAAAAACGACGAGGAAGCCATTTTAATAACTGGCTCAAGCTGGGCAGCTACAAAATCAATTTTACTTTCGGATAAATGCTGCGGGACCTCCACGCGGCCGTCCTGATGGTGCGCAACAGACAACATGGACATTAACCCCTTTGACTTCTCTTTTGGGGCAGGGCAGTTTTTCATCCGTTTGCAACAATCGTGGTCGCGGGACTGGGAAAGAAATGGAGTCCGTTCAGCAGCGCTAACTTTGCACGGGCAAAGGTAAACTGCGCTGATTAGGAACGGAATCAGAGCCATAAAAAGAGTTAACGTTTTTTTCACCTATCCAGACCTCGAATGTAAGATACCTCTGGGTTAAATAACGTCCACTCGGTTCTATTTCTTCACCTCATTAAATCACGCTCCCCTCCCTCTGAAGGGCGCGGAGATCAAAAAAGATGGTTTCTTTTAGTGCGTCAATTCCAGAGAAAAGCGCCTTGAGCGATGTCTTTCCATTGTGTTTATCAAGATATCGCCAGATTTCACCGGCACAAAGACCGATCCAAGTAATCATGTTCGTTTCCTTTCCGGATTTTGATATTTTCAAGGAAGTGAATGACGGTGTTCGTCCTGCGCCGCGTTGTATACCTCTTTAGCCGCACCGGCATTCATCAGGGCAATCCCAATACCAACGATCAAATCCGGCCATGCCGAATGGGTATAAACCGTAACGAGTCCCGCACCGACAATAGCGATGTTTGCAAAAACGTCGTTCCGGGCTGAAAGGAACGCTGCCTTGGCCATGCTGCCGGCATGCTTGCGATAACGGGTCAAAAGAATTGCGCAGGACAGATTTACGACAAACGCACCGGCACCTGCGATTGATAACGGAATCGGTGCAGGCGGCACGGGCATAAAGAACTTCTGCCAAGCCGTCCAAAGAGCGGTTAAACCCGGGACAAGCAAGATACCGGCGAGTAGCATTCCAACGCGTGCACGCCGAGTCGCGCTCCATTGTAATGCGATGAGGATTAAAAAGTTGATCGTAGCATCTTCTAGAAAATCTACGCTGTCGGCAAATAGCGATACCGATCCGATAGCACGCGCCACCGCAAACTCAATCCCAAAATAGGCAAGATTCAGGATTGCAACCAGGCGAATCGTACGACGCAAACCTTCAGCTTGGCCTGTCATCCTATCGTATCCTATGCTTTCCCGTTCCGAGAATTTGCGATGAGAAACAATCCTATAGCGGCTGCGCCTAAACTGATAATCTGGGCCATGGTTAAATTCCAGATAATGACGGGGTTGACACGCAAATACTCGATGAAAAATCTTTCGGTACTTGCAAGAATGAGATAAAATCCAAAAATGATTCCATTTCGAATGATTTTCTTGCGCATGCTCCATAAAATGAAAAATATCATTAGCATGATCAGCGTTTCATAAATCGGCGTAGGGTGGACAGGGACCGTAGTGGGAACGATTCCTTCAGGAAATGCCATGGCCCAAGGCAGATTGGACGGCTTGCCGTAATCCCCATCGCCCGCAAGAAGACATCCAATACGTCCTATTGCATATCCCAATGCAAGTGCCGGAGCTAAGATATCGGCCACTTGTAGCCAATTGAGCTTTTTCCGTTGAAGCACATAAGTCAAAGCAACAACGCCGCCTAATACTCCGCCATACCAGACAAGCCCGCCGCCTGAAAAAATTTCGAAGGGTGCACTAAGAAATTCCGTAAAGTTCTCTAGAATGTAATACCCTCTCGCTCCAATCAGTCCACCGATAAGAACGCTGATCACAAGAGAATCGGCTTCGACTTGATGATCCAAGCCCTTCCTGCGAAGCTCCAGATTCACAATCCAGCAACAAATAAAAAATGCCGCAACGATCATCACGCCAAAACTATAAACCGGAATGGAGCCAATTTGGATCAGTACGGGTTTCATCGTTGGGAAACCGTTACGTCTTTTTGGGTGGGTTTGAATTAAGTTGGACCGTGAAGTCCGGAAGACTCCCCTCGGTCAGGACATAGCCTTCTCGAGCTAACCATCCAACAGCCATCAAGACCGTTTCCTTTGGTGCATCGATCCCAGAGAAAAGTTCCTTCAGGGATGCTGGACCATTGTGCTTATCCAGATAACGCCAGATTTCACCCGCACAAAGTCCAATCCACGTAATCATAATCTATTCAATGTTTTTGAAGAATGGCTCTTGGGCGTTTTTTGAAAAAGGCAATAAACAAAATTCTGGAATGCGCCAACGGGTGTTTGATGACGTTCATCGATGGTTTTGAGGAGCGCAAAAGCATCCCCCAATTCTTGACTTAATGTTTCAGGGCTGTAACGCATGACTTCCAGGCCGCTGCATTTGCTAGGGCCCTCAAGACCAAAAGACGCTATAATTGAAAAACCGCCAGGTTTAAGGGTTTCGTTAAGGATTTTAACATATCTTCTTCGTTCATCCGGGCTTGTAAGAAAATGAAACACGGCACGGTCATGCCACAAGTCAAAACTCTTTTTCGGAAAATCGACTTTGAGAATATCAGCTTCAATCCAAGTTACCCTGCCGGCCTTCTCCGCCAATCTTTCCTTAGATTGACGGAGAGCCCCGGAAGAAATATCCAAAACAGTTAAATGGTTATAGCCTTCCCGAAGCAAATCCTCTACCAGCGTCGATGCGCCGCCGCCGACATCAATAATTCGGGCATCTTTTGATATTGCGGACTTCAAGATCAGATCCAGTGACAAGTCCAAATGCGGCTTATACCAGCTGACTTCGTTTGGAGATTTACTTTGATAAACTTTTTCCCAATGTTCTTTTTGATTCATAACAGTCAGCAATAAACCTCTTCTTCGCACTTGCAAACTTCCACGGTGACGTGAACCAATCCAAGATCTGAAGAGAGCTGTTTTTTATATTGTTCTGGCTGCAAGGGATGATGCGCAACAATCGAAATAATAGCACTGTAAATATTAGGACCAACTGCCCATAAATGAAGATCCGTGACCCGGCTGTCCCCGTCACTTTCAACCCGCTCTTTGATCTTTCCTTCCAGCTCTTGCGGTCCCTGCTTATCGAGCAAGGTATGGCTTGTTGAACGTAGAAGCCCTAAAGACCACTGGGAAACTAAAACGGCTCCTAAAATACCCATAACAGGGTCCATCCAATTCAAGCCAAAATATTTAGCCATAAGAAGAGCAAAAATAGCCAGAACTGATGTTAATGCATCCGCTAAAACATGAAGATACGCAGAACGCAGATTGTGGTCGTGGTGGTGGTGACGTTCATGCGCGTGATCCCCATGACCATGATGATCGTGCTTAACATTCAAAATCCAAACGGAAATTCCGTTGACCACCAAACCAATGACAGCTACAAAAATCGCCTGATCAAATGAAATTCCCACCGGACTTACTATTCTTTTGACGCTTTCCCATGCCATAATCAGCGCGACTACACCTAGAAGTATCGCCCCGGTAAAACCTCCTAAGGCATTGACCTTTCCGGTACCAAAACTGAAACATTTATCGTGAGCATGCCGCCGGGCGTAAGCATAGGCAAACACATTGATACTTAAGGCAACAGCATGGGAAGCCATGTGAAGGCCATCCGCAAGCAACGCCATTGAACCAAAAATAATACCTCCCGCAATTTCAACGGCCATCATCGTCACAGTCATTGTTACGACTATGCCGGTTCTTTGCTCCCCTTCCCGCTTTTGGTCTTGCCCAAAAGCATGAACGTGCTGCCACGATTCAATATTTTTTTGATGCATTTTTATTCCCCCATAAATTTATTAAGAGATTATTTATCAGCCATACCTACCAACTTGTCATTCGAAAAATTTCATATTTATGGCTAGGAGATAGTGTCCTCTTTCTCAAAGCGCTTGTAAAGGACAGGAAGAACCAACAGCGTCAAAAAAGTCGAGGAAATAAGACCGCCAATGACAACGCTGGCAAGCGGACGCTGCACTTCCGCCCCCGCTCCATGAGAAATAGCCATTGGGATAAATCCGAGACTTGCCACAAGCGCCGTCATGAGAACCGGCCGAAAACGAGTGAGAGCCCCTTGCCTAACAGCTTGATCAACTGACAATTTATCCTCACGTCGAAGTTTGTTAATAAACGAAACCATCACCAATCCGTTTAAAACAGCGACTCCGAAAAGGGCGATAAATCCGACACCCGCTGAAATGCTGAATGGTATCCCACGCAGGAATAAAGCAAAAATACCTCCGACAGCTGCAAGAGGAATTCCCGAATAAACAATCAACGCGCTACGAATAGAGCCAAAAGCAGAATAAAGAAGTACAAAAATAATAAAAAGAGCCACCGGGACTACAATCATCAGTCTTTTCCTGGCACTGGCCAACTGCTTAAATGTACCTCCCCATTCCAAATAATAGCCGCTTGGAATTTTAACCTCGCGCTCAATTATTTTATGTGCCTCCTGGACAAAACCTTCGATATCCCGGCCGCGGACATTGGCCTCCACCACAAGACGCCTCTGTCCAAATTCCCGGCTAATTTGAGCAGGGCCGGAATCAATAAATATCTCCGCCAGCTGCGCAAGCGGAATCGGAATTCCTTGTTCCGTAAAAACTGGGAGATTTTTAATTTCCTTAATGCCGGGATTTTCCGCGGATTGCAGTTTTACCGCAATAGGAAACCGTTTCACGCCTTCAAAGACAACTCCCACCGGATGCCCAGCGTGGATAGCCTCCACAGTAGAAAGAACATCACTCATGCTAACGCCATAACGAGCTAACTGTTTTCGGTCGGGAATAATCCGCAAGGTTGGCAAACCTTCCACTTGCTCAGTCTTCACATCACGGGCTCCTTTAACTTTGGAGAGGACTTTTGCGATCTCATCTCCTTTCTTATGAAGCACTTCGAGATCCGAACCAAAAAGTTTAACCGCAACGTCCGATCTGACGCCTGCGATAAGTTCATTAAAGCGCATTTCGATAGGTTGAGTGAATCCAATGCCGATCCCCGGCACTTCTTCACGAAGGGCCTCAGACATTTTCTCAATCAACTCATCTTTATTTTTTGTGGTTTTCCAATGCTTTTTATCACGCAAAATCACAAATATATCTGAAAGTTCAATACCCATGACGTCGGTTGCGACCTCCGGACTGCCTGTCCTTGACACCACCATCAAAACTTCGGGGAATTTTTTTACGGTTTTTTCGATTCTCAGCGTTGAATCTACGGAACCCCTCATTGAAATACTAGGCAAGCGCCATGCTTGAAGCGCAATATCACCTTCATCAAGCGAAGGTATAAATTCCCCGCCCAGTAAAGGAAACATTCCGAGACTCAAAAGAAAAACCAATAAAGCAGAAAGCATCACTCGTCTAGGCCGCTCCAAAGCCCAATCAAGGCGTTTTTCATACAACATTTTCAGCCAATAGACAAACTTCACCTCTTTTTCATCAGCGTTTTTTCCAAGAAAAATAGAAGTAAAAGCTGGAATAACTGTGACCGTTAGGACCATAGCGCCTATCAATGCGAGAATGACCGTCATTGCCATCGGGCGGAACATTTTTCCTTCCACCCCTTGCAAAGTCAGAATGGGTAAATACACAATCATGATAATCAGCTCTCCAAAAATCGTGGCTTTTCTGACTTCTGAAGAAGCTGTCATAATGACTTTCTCACGTTCGTCTTTCGTAAGCATTCTCTTATATTGATGTTGAGCTTCTGAAAGTCTTCGGATGCAATTTTCAACGATAATTACTGCACCATCCACAATCAGCCCAAAATCAATCGCCCCTAAGCTCATCAGATTGCCCGAAACTTTTCCCATAACCATCCCGGCAATCGCAAAAAGCATTGAAAGAGGAATGACCAAAGCGACAAGCAGTCCGGCTCGGAAATTTCCCAGCACAAAGAACAAGACCGCAATGACTAGCAAGCCACCTTCAATCAAGTTTTGTTTAACAGTATGAAGGGTGCGATCTACCAATTGAGTGCGGTCATAAAAAGTTTTGATTTTGACGCCTGGCGGAAGTGTTTTTTGGATCTCCTTTATTTTGTCATCCACCCGCTTTGCAACCACCCGGGAGTTTTCTCCAATCAGCATCTGTACCATTCCGATAACCGTTTCTCCCTCACCATCCTTAGTGGCCGAACCCAGTCTTGGCAAATATCCCACAGTCACGCCAGCTAAATCCTTCACTCTTACCGGAGTTCCTTTTTCTTTGGTCGTGACAATAATCTCCTCAAGATCATGAGTGTTTTTAACAAGTCCTTCACCACGAATTAAAATTTGCTCCTGAAAACGTTCGATTCCAGCGCTGCCGGCAACTCCATTATTTTCCGTCACCGCTTCAAATATATTTCGAAGCGGAATCTTATAGGAAATTAGTTTTTCGGGTTGTACACGAATTTCGAATTGTTTGGAAAATCCACCCCAGGCATTAACTTCAATAACGCCGGGAACGGAACGAAGACGGTATCCAATATCCCAATCGAGCAAAGATCGGAGTTCCATTGGGGAATAGTCTTTACCCTCAAGAGTAAAGTGGTAAATTTCTCCCAAACCTGTCGTGGCGGGACCTAATTCGGGCGATCCAAATTTCTCAGGAATAGACTCTTTAGCTTCCAAAAGGCGTTCTTGCACTAACTGCCGGGCAAAATAGATATTCACATGCTCTTTAAAAACAACAGTGACGGCTGAAAGACCATAACGGGAGATAGACCTAATCTCCTCAACATCCGGAAGCCCATTCATCGCAGCTTCAACCGGGTAAGTAATAAATTCCTCGACTTCCAAGGGACCAAGCGCCGGGGCTTTGGTTAGAATCTGAACCTGGACATTGGTCACATCGGGAACCGCATCAATGGGAAGTTTTGAAAGAGAGATGAATCCAACAGCCACTAAAAGGACGGTAAAAATCAAAATAAAAAGCTTGTTATGGATTGAAAAGGAAATAATTTTTTCGAGCATGGTTAATCCTCCTCACCGAGTTCGTCTTTCAAAAGCTCTGCTTTCAAGGTAAAAGTTCCATGCTCAGCAATCACTTCTCCCTCAGCTAAACCTTTAACAATTTCGATCTGGGCCTCCGTCTCCTGACCTTTCTCAACTTTTCGAACCTCGAAAGTCTCTGCATCCTTTTTCACAAAAATGATAGACGCATCATCCAACGTTTGGACACTTTCAACAGGAACCGCGATGGTTTCTTGTTCGGATTGTTTGATAATCTTCCCGGTAACGGCCATTCCGAATTTCAACAAATGCTCTTCATTTTCGACATCGACGCGAATCTTGATCGTACGGCTTGTTTCATCCACCCTCGGAGAGATGAAGACCACTTTCCCTGAGAATTCCTTCTTAGGATAAGAAATACTCGTAACAATCACACTTTGTCCCAAGCTGATAAAATCAAGATCCTTTTCATAGATATCAAAGCTGGCCCGAAGAAGATCAGGATTGGCTATGGTCGCAATAGAAGTCACGGAATCTACTCGCTCACCCTCTTTCACATATTGTGCAATTACAATTCCATGAAGGGGTGACACAATTTCTAGTTCTTGTCCTTTAAAGGTCTGCACCACCCCAATAATGCCGCCTTCATCGATAATGTCCCCAACTGCTTTTGTGAAAAATTTCAAAACTCCAGATTCCTTACTGACAATATGAGTCGTGTTCTCCGTGTCCTGCGCGATTGACCCGTATACCTCAAGAGAAGACTGAAGTTTTTGTTTTTGCACCTCCACGATACTAATCCCAACGGATTCCTGTAACTCTCTTTTCATGTGCACCACCGGCACGGTAGGCTTCTTGTCGGTTTCAGCCTTGTGTTTTTTTTCACAGCCCCCGAACACCAAAGCCGAAATCAAGAGCAGATTAAAACAAAATGAAATTCTTTTCATGGTAAGTTTTCTCCTTCTGGTACTTTGACACGCTGGACAGCCTTATCAAGCAGAGCAACTTGCTCTTTGTAATTCTTCAGGGCATTGAAATATCCAAGGCGGGTTTCTTTAATGGTCTTGATATTTTCAAGATACGCAAGGAAGGCAATATCTCCTTCATCATAGCGTACGGTAATCTGCCGTAAAAGCTCGTTGGCTTCATCCAGAGATTTCTTTTGAAGCGCAACCCGCTTGTCGGACAGCTCAGCCTCGAGAAATGCTTTGTAAACATCCAAGCCGACTTGTCTTTTAAAGGCGTCCAAATGAACTGACTGTTTTTCCCTTTCCGCCTTTGCCTCCTTGACTTTTCCTAAATTAAAGCCCCAAAGCGGATAAGAAGCTTCCAAAAGCAGGCTGGTGTCATTGTCAAAACTTTGAGTACTGCGTTCAATTCCAATACTCATTTGAGGGAAGACCGTTTTTAGAACAGCGCTCCAGAATCCTTTTCTCGCGCTGCTAAGACGCGTCTTCTCAATCCGAAGATCAGCCCTCTCACCAAGGGCTTTTTCAGTCAGAGACGCATACTCTTCATGCAGAGGCTCATATTGGAGAGAGTCGGACAGCACAATCGTCTCTTCCACATTGCGCCCTAAAAGTAAACTCATTTCGCTTTGAGAAACTTTGAGATTCTTTTCGGTGACCAAAAGATCATCCTCAGCTTTGGCTACTTCAATTCTCGCCCGGATGAGATCGCTTTTGGCGGCATTACCCGATTGGAATTTCGTTTCGACTTGCGATAGAAACTGGCGCGTTGTTTCAAGGTTGTCTTTTGCGACTTCAAGCCCTTTTTCTTCCGCAAGAATGCGCGAATAAGTTTTCGTCACCTGAACGGAAACTTCCGCCCAAGTAAGAGTAAGCTCATCTTTTGTAATATTCACCTCGTCATGGGCCATTCGAGCATTCAAAAAGCGTGTCCCAAGCGGATCAAGCGGTTGCTTCAAGGTCACAACATCGCTCTCGAGATTTCGAGAGCCGTTTTCATTTTTCTTGAGTCCTCCGACACTCAATTCAAGCTGCGGATCGGGCAAAGCCTCCGATTGAATCCAACGCCCCTTGGAGGCGCTGATACTTTTGCGGGCTTCAATCATTTTAGGATTATGGGCAAAAGCTACCCGAAGGGCCTGATCAAGAGATAGACTTTCCTGATTCAGACCTTCAGCAGCCTGGACGATAGAGCTTGAAAATAAGCACAAAGCAAAAAGGTAAAAATATCGGGTTTGTTTTTTCATAACCATCTTTTAAAAGTTAGAATACGACTAGATTAAATTACGGAAAAACAGACGGATTGCGTCTGGGATTAGACGGCGAGAGGCGGACGAAAAATTGATCCGGTAGGCGGATCAGGGGCAAAACTAAAAGCGGGAGAAACAAGCAGCATCGCAGTTAAGTTTGTAAAAACTTTAAGACCTGGAGTTGATGGGAGCCATTGGTGATGTATGGAACAGCAGAAAAAACAACACTTTGAATCGTCAGCGGAACTTGAAACAGCTTTATCTTCCTTATAAGCATGCGCAGGTTCAATGACCACGCAATTAATGAGTCCTGCTAAAGCCATAAATGCCATTAGACTTATAAAGATTCGCTTCATGTCAGGAATGTTACCATCCATTACAGCTTACGTCAATTTAAGATGTCTATGTTTGGGTGCCTGAATCCGCAGCTACGGTCATGCACCTACTACTGTTTTGCCAACCACCACCGCCGCGCAGCAACTACAGACCAGATTGCTTCCACCAGCCCAAAAGGCCAAGCTCCCTGGAGAAAACCGTAAATTGATCCCAAACCGCATGCAGCAGCAAACGCCAAGATGAACCATCGACTGCGCTGCTCTAACGCGTAACAGACCAACATAGCCGTAACCGCAAACAAACCAAAAATCGTAAGAGAATCCATACTTTTCCCTTCAGCTCTAAAAGTCTTTTTATTCTGCTGCGTTTTTTTCCCTGGTTAAATGCGCCTGTTTCCAGATGGTCATGGGATGCTCTTGGCAAATGCGGACAAGTTTCGCGTTATCGAATAAAAGTGAGAAGTCTGGAACGCCCTGATAGTAATCTTCGAAAAACTTCTTTTCATTTGAAGTGAGATCAAGCAACTTATGCAGTAACGGTTGAGCTTTCTTGAACATCTCAGTTTTGGTCGGTCGCTTTTCCTTTGAGAGAAGCGGCCAAAGCCGATCCTTGATTTCTTTTTCAGTCAGCTCTTGGATAATTTTAACCTTAAAATCAAAGATGGATGTCCGGGATATGGAAGCATAAAAGAGAAATAATTTTCTCAATGTACCGGCGTCATATTGCGGAACTTTATCATTATTGAGCAGATAAACATCGAAAAGATCTCTCGGAGTAACGCGGTCAAAAAGGGCCACGCATTTGGCAGCAAAGATCTCTTCAAAGCCAAGGGTCCTGACTTTCAAGTTCATGGGAAAAGGCGAGCGTACCGGATAGAAGGCCGTATTTTGGAGCGGGAGTCGCAGAAGATAATTGACCTCGACTTTGATCCGGTCTGTTCCGCCAAAAAGAGTTTCATAGGCGGCAAACCATTGATCTATTCCCTCAGAAGATTTTGGTTCCGCTGAATAACGAAAGAATCGGAATATGGTTTCCAAACTGGAGGAAACCTCTTTTCGGGCCTTGTCCGCCTCCTCTTTTGAACTTGCGCCAATAAAATTAAAATCCAGATCAATGGAAAGCCTCGGGCAGTCAAAAATAAAAAGGTTGATGGCGGTCCCGCCCTTCAGGGCCAAAACCTTGGAGAGAAATGGATGCTTGGAAATTTCTTTAAGCACTTCAAGCAGCCGGTAAACCTTTTCCAAACGGGTCTTGAGAAACCCTGTCTTCCCCTCAAGAATCATAATTTCTTTGTTGCCGATCATTCAGACTCCTCTTGAAAGGGATTCAAGGTTATTCGGTACAATTAAGCGCCATCGCGACACAAAGACACCCTGGCCTTTTTTTGTTTCAAAATAAGTTGCTCCTTTTCCGCATTTTTTTTCGATTTTAGCGAGCAGACCTTCAGAAACTTTCCATTGATCCTTCATCCGATCAAGAAGAAAACCCATTTTGGAAAAGAGTATCCTTTTATTGACTTTCCAAAGGTAACGCTCGAGTTTTTCAAGATCAAGTGAAGGAAAAAGTTGCAAGCTTTTTAATAGTTCTTCAAGGCCCCCTGTATAATCGGGACAGTCAACACAATCGATAACCGTCCTTTCTCTGTCGGTGACCTTCACGGATCCCCCATCCCTTTGAACCGTTTCTGTTCCCCACAAGGCTTTCCTTTGGACCGGCACATATTCAACACCTCCAAATTCAAATTTACGGGTGATCGTCGGTGTGAAAAAATAGATGCGGTTTGATTCGGAATGCGCCGCTCCATGCAGTGCAAGGGCTGAATGGTACGCTAGGATAAGGTTATCGCCAAGCTTGGAGGCTATTAAAAATGGATCCGGCCGATAGGTAGCCGCCTCCTGGCCGGGAGGCACTAAAAAATACAGGCCTCTTTTTACCATCCCGAGCTCCCTTTTTTTTAAACCTTGGTAGACAAGGTTTCGCAGGGTTTTCTCGACATTTTCCTTCGCATACCTTTTAGCGAGCTCCTCAAAAGTGAAGAGTCCTTGAGAATAGAAATCCCGGTATATTTTAGTAGTGGCCATAGCACCCTCTTATTTATGCTATATTACCCATAATCTATGAGAAATATAGCATAAATA
>CAYGIT010000026.1:0-23409 GCA_964349955.1 uncultured bacterium | reverse complement strand
GCAATTTTGCGGGCTTCGTGGTCAACTTGAAGAATGGTGACGGTGATTGCCTCGCCCACCGTATGATTTTTTTCAAGTTCAGCCGCAGAGCTGTTCGGGAGTTCGGAAACATGGACCAGCCCTTCGAGGCCGTTTTCCAGTTCCACAAACAATCCGAAATTCACGATGCGGGTGATCTTGCCGGAAAGCTGCGTACCGACATACAGGTCTTTGGTCAATTGTTCCCAGGGATCATCGCTAAGCTGTTTCATGCCCAGCGAAATCTTTTGGGCTTCCTTGTCCACGGTAAGGACCATCACATCCACGGCATCTCCTTTTTTCAGAAGATCACTGGGCCGGTTCACGCGATGGGTCCAGGAAATATCGGAAATATGCACAAGGCCGTCCACGCCCGGTTCGAGTTCAATGAACGCGCCGTAATCAGTGAGGTTGCGCACCACTCCTTTGACATGATCGCCCACCCGGTATTTTTCGCTCACGCGAACCCAGGGATTTTCCTGGGTTTGCTTGATGCCGAGAGAAATTTTCTTGCCCTCGCGGTCAAGATTCAAAACCAGGCATTCGACTTCATCCGCGATTTTCAGGATCTCGGAAGGATGCGCAACGCGCTTGGTCCAGGAAAGCTCGCTGATATGGACTAGCCCTTCGATTCCCGGCTCGAGTTCCACAAAGGCGCCGTAAGGAAGGATGTTCACGACTTTGCCCTTGACCTGGGTGCCGATGATGTAACGGTCGGCGACTTCATTCCAGGGATTCGCGGATTTTTGTTTCAGGCCCAACGAAACTTTTCCGTTTTGGCGGTCAATGGAAATCACGGCGACTTCAAGTTCATCGCCGATTTTTACAAGTTCGGAAGGATGAGCAATGCGGCCCCAGCTCATGTCGGTGATATGCAGCAAGCCGTCAAGGTCGCCGAGATCCACGAAAACGCCGAAATCCGTGATGTTTTTGACGCGGCCTTTGGCGATTTGCCCTTCGACCAGGGTTTCGATTTTGCGGCCCCGCGCTTCGGATTTTTCTTTTTCAAGAAAATCCTTGCGGGAAACAACGACGTTTTTGCGTTTGTGATTGATCTTCACAATGATGAATTTGCCGGTAAGCCCGAGGAACTGGTCCAGATTCCGGCTGGGTTTGGTGTCGGCAAGCGAGGCAGGAAGGAAAGCTTCCATGCCGATATCCACCATAAAACCGCCGCGGACTTTCTTGAAAATTTTTCCGTCGACAATGCTGCCTTCCTGGGCATTGACCAGAATATCGTTCCAGGTGCGCTGGCGGTCGGCTTTCTTCTTCGAAAGGACGACAATTCCCTCTTCATCTTCGAAAGATTCGAACAGGACATCGATTTCGGCGCCCAGCTGGACTTCACTCAAATCGGTGAATTCGTCCATGTTAAGAATGCCTTCAGCTTTATAGCCGATATCGATCACGACGTCGCGGCCCTGAATGGCCACGATCTTGCCGCGGACAAGCTCACCTTCTTCAAAATTTTGGATAGTTTTTTCGTATAAATCGGAAAATTGGGTCATGGAACGAACTGCCTCCTAGAGAAGAAACGAATTTGGCTTAGAGTAATTTAAGCCAGAAGTGCGAGCATTATAACACAAACCTTGAGAATGCCAAGGTGAATTTTCAGATCCCCTCACGGCGTTTTCTTGCCTTTTGCAGTACTTTCAAAAGGGCGGGGCCGTTGTTTTCTAAAAGGACTTTCTGAAAGGATGAAAGCTTCGCGCGAAAAATCCCGAGCGAACGCAAGAGTTCTTTGCGATTCGAGAGGAAAATCGGCAGCCAAACCGAGGCATCCCCTGTGGCAATACGCGTCGTATCGGCAAAGCCCGCAGCCGCAAATTTCAGGTTTTTTTCCTCCGGCGAGAGGGCGAGGCATGCCGCCAGCGCATGCGGAAGATGGCTGATTTGAGCGGTAATTTTGTCATGCTCCTCCGCGCCGGTTTCGACGATTCCCGGCGTGATCTTTTTCCAGAAATCCCTGACTGCCTGATAAGCCTTGGGCGAAACGGAAGAACGGACGACAAAGGTCAGGGAATGGTCAAAGAGGTTTTTGCGGGCGGCCTCGATACCCCGGGCATGGGAACCCGCCATGGGATGAGCGCCGACGAATTGAATGTTCCGGAATTTTTTTCGCGAGACCCAGCGAAGGATTTCGCCCTTCACACTGCCGACATCGGTCACGAGGGTGCCGGGCCGGCAAATTTTTTCAAGGGTCAGGAGGAATTTTGCAAACGTGTCCACCGGAGTGCACAAAACCACGAAATCGGCGGTCCGGGCCGCTTCGATGCGTTCGCTCGCTTCATGGATCCAGCGTTTCTTGAGCGCCGTGCGAAGGGCCTGCCGGTTCCGGCTGATTCCGATGACCCGGGCTTTCGGGAATCGCCTGCGGACACGGGCCGCCAGTGATCCGCCCATCAGGCCAAGCCCGATAATGGCTATTTTTTTGGGCTTCATTGAGGCCAGACCATAGACCAAAGATTAAAAATCAAAGATTCAAAGAAAATTTTTCGGGGATTGTTTCCATCCTTTATCTTTTCGCTTTTAGTCTGTAGTCTGTGGTCTGTTGTCTGTTGTTTATTGTCTGTGGTCACTGGTCTTTTTCTCTTTTGTCTTTCATCTTTAGTCTGTAGTCTGTGGTCTGTTGTCTGTGGTCTAATCAGATTTCTCGCCCAACCGCAGCAGCGATCAATTTCAATTCCTTCATTAATGCTTCGAACTGGTGCGGAAGAAGCGATTGGGGGCCGTCACTTTTGGCTTCTTCGGGGTTTGGATGGACTTCGACCATGATGCCATCGCATCCGGCGGCCACGGCGGCGCGCGCAATCGGCGCCACAAAGGAGCGCTTGCCGGTCCCATGCGAGGGATCGATCAAAATCGGCAAATGGGATTCTTCTTTGACCACCGGCACAGCATTAATATCCACCGTATTGCGCGTGGCGGTTTCAAAAGTGCGGATACCGCGCTCAGCGACCATCACTTTAAAATTCCCCTTGGCAAGAAGATACTCCGCTGAAAGCAACAACTCACTGATGGTTCCGGCAATCCCTCGTTTTAAAAGCACGGGTTTTTTCGCCATGCCGCATTCGCGCAAAAGATCGAAATTCTGGGTATTGCGGGCCCCGATCTGGAGCATGTCGGCATACTGGCTCACGAGTTCCACATTGCGGGGGTCCATGACTTCGGTGACAACCATTAGTCCGAAGGCATCGCCCGCTTCACGCAAATATTTGAGGCCTTCTTCGCCCAGCCCCTGAAAAGCATAAGGCGAAGTGCGGGGTTTATACGCCCCGCCGCGCAGAAAAGTGGCCCCGAATTTTTTGACAATTTCGGCGGTCTTCATCAGCATTTCGCGGCTTTCGACCGAACAGGGGCCGGCCATAACCACGATTTTCTTGCCACCAACAATCACGCCGTTCGGCATTTCAAACTGGGTATTTTCCTGTTTGAAATCGCGGCTCGCGAGTTTGTAAGGCCTCATGATCGGTACCACGGAATCCACCCCGGGAAAAGCTTCGAGAGGTTTGACCCGCAATTTGTCTTCTTCTCCGATCACGCCGATGATGGTGCGCTCAACGCCGCGCGAAACCTGGGGCGTCAACCCCATCTCCTTGACCTTGTCGCAAAGATGGCTGATTTGTTCCGGTGTTGCCGTGTGCTTCATAACGATGATCATAAATTTTCAAACTCCTTTGATTGGATGAAGGCTGCCTTTTAAATGTTTTTTGAGCAGCCGGTAAAATAAAACATTCTGGCCTCTGCGTCCGATGGTCACGCGAATCCAGGTGGAAAACCCGTAGGCCTTCATGGACCGGACAATCATTCCTTCTTTGAGCAGGGCCTTGAAAACTCCGTCGGCGTCGCGGCCCGTATCGACGAAAATAAAATTGGCCTGGCTCGGAACGGCCTTGATCCCCAGCTTTTCAAAACAACGCATCAAATACTTGCGGCCGCGCAACACAAGCCATTTGGTGCGCCAAAGAAAAAAACGGTCATCCAGCGCGGCCGTGGCCGCGGCCTGGGCAATCGAATTCACATTGAACGGCTGCCGGATTTTATGGAGGTATTCGATGACTTCCGGCGATCCAAGAGCGTAGCCGACGCGAAGGCCGGCCAGGCCATAAGACTTGGAAAAAGTACGCAGGATCACGATATTCGGTTTTCCGGCTTTCACATGATAAAGCATGTGTGGAAAATCCGGCGTATCCACAAAATCCACGTAGGCCTCGTCAAAACAGACAATCACCTCTTTGGGAACCCTTGCCAGAAAATGCTCCACTTCTTCGGAGGTCACGTAAGTGCCGGTCGGATTATTCGGATTGGCGATAAAAATCATCCGGGTGCGCTCCGTGATGACGCTTAAAATCCCTTCCAGATCATAACGAAAATTTTTCATCGGCACGGTCACGTACTGCGCGCCGCAGACCTGGCTTAAAATCGGATAAACCAGGAACGTGCTTTCCGAAGAAAGCACCTGGTCACCCGGAGAAAGAAATCCTCGCGCGAGAAGTTCGATGATTTCATTGGAACCGTTGCCGATCAAAATCTGATTTTCAGGAACGGAACACTCTTCTGAAAGCCTTTTGACCAGATAAAAACATTTACTTTCCGGATACAGGTGCATTTCACGGATGGCCCGGCGCGCGGCCCGCATGGCCTTGCGCGAAGCTCCCAGCGGATTTTCATTGGAGGCAAGTTTCACGGCATGGCGAAGGCCCATTTCCCGTTCAAGCTCTTTGATGGGCTTGCCCGGTTCATAGGGTTTGACGGCCTGGATGTAATCTTTGAAAATAGTTTTGGTCACGTTTCTCTTGCAGTGGAAGCCGGATAGGAACCGAGGATTTTGATGAACTTTACTTTGCTTTCCATTTCGTGAAGCATTTTTTTGACTTTCGGCGTTTCGACATGCCCTTCAAAATCAATGAAGAAGTAATAATCCCAGGCCTTCTTTTTGGATGGCCGGGATTCGATTTTGGTCATGTTGACTTTATATTTCCGGATCGGATCGAGCATTTCGTAAAGCGCGCCGACTTTGTCCTTGATCGAAACCAGGATCGAGGTTTTATCTTTGTCGGTCGCGGCCGGAATCTGGCGCGAAATCACGATGAAACGGGTCACATTCTGGGAATAATCCTGGATTCCTTCGGCCACCAGCGGAAGATTGTACAGCGTGGCGGCCAATTTTGAGGCGATCGCCGCCGTGCCGTCTTCTTTCTGGGCGCGCTGGGCCGCGGCTGTCGTGCTCGCCGTATCGATCAGCTCCACGCCCGGAAGATGCGTTTCAATCCAGGTGCGGCATTGGCCGAAGACCTGCGGGTTGGAATAAACGCGCTTGATCCTTTTCTTTTCGGAATTCGACATCAAGTTGTGCGAAATCTCGAAAAGAATTTCCGAGCAAATTTTGAGGTCCGCCTCGAAAAACATGTCCAGGGAATGGGTCACCCCGCCTTCGATGGAATTCTCCACCGGAATCACCCCGTAATCGGCATGCTTCAGCTCGACTTCCTGAAAAACCTGCTGGATGCTGGCTGCAGGGAAATATTTGACGCTCGATCCGAACTTGGAAAGAGAGGCCAGGTGCGTGAAGGTCGCTTCGGGCCCAAGATAAGCAATGGTCAGCGGTTTTTCAAGCGCCAGAGATGCAGACATGATTTCCCGGTAAATGGATTTCAAAGCATCCTTGGGAAGCGGGCCTTTGGCCAGCTCCTCGATTTTACGGTAAATCGCGCTCTCCCGCTCCGGCGCGTAAATCTCCTGGCCGGATTCCGATTTGACCTTTCCCACTTCGAGAGCAAGCCCGGTGCGCTCATTCAAAAGCGCGATGATTTTTTGGTCGAGCTCGTCGATCTTGACGCGAATCTGGCTTAAATTCATTTTGCGGATTCCCCTTCTTCGGCGGATTCGGTCTCGTCTTCAGGGTCAGGTTCGGAAGCGGCTATGCTTTGAGATTCTTCGCTACGCTCAGAATGACCTCCCTCTTTTCCTTCTTCAACGGGAACAGGAATATTTTTTTGAATGCCGAGGAGGTCTTCCTTGCGCACCGATTTTTCGACCAGAGATTGAATATCGGAAATCGACGGCAAATCTTCAATCCGGTTCAAACCAAAATGCTCCAGAAATTTGTCCGTAGTCCCGTAAAGGAACGGCCTTCCGGGCACTTCCTTGCGCCCGACGATTTTAATGAGCCCGCGTTCCACCAAAGTGGACATCACCCCGCTCACATCCACGCCGCGTAAATCCTCGATTTCGGCGCGCGTGATGGGCTGTTTGTAGGCAAGAATCGCAAGCGACTCGAGCGCCGACTGCGTCACCTGCTTGGCTTTTTTCTGGAGTTCGATTTTCAAAATCCACGGGGCGTATTCTTTGCGCGTGGCCATTTCAAAGCCGCCCGCAATTTCAATGATCTCGAAACTGCGCCCGTTCTGAAGATATTCTTCTTTGAGCTCGGCAATTTTGGTTTCCACTTCGCTGGCCGTTAGGGGTTTTACGGCCTTCCGGATTTCCTGCACCGACAAGGGCTTGGTGGCGGCAAAAAGAAGGGCTTCGATGATCTTTTTGGCCTGGCTGGGCTCCAGCTCGAGATTTTCATCGAGGCGCTGGACCTGCACCTGCATGGTTTCATCCACGAGGACAAGCTGTTCTTCCAGCTTCTCTTCCAATTCATGCCTAAGGGCCTTGATTTTTTCCGCCTGTTCTTTTTCTTTATCTTTCTGTTTCACTGGAGTCGCCTTCCCTTTTTTCGATGATGATTTCCCCGTATTGTTTTTCCTGCAATACTTGCGCAAAACGCGTCCGCACCAGTTCCAGCAATGCCAGAAACGTTGCGATCAACTGATTGCGCGTCCATTTTTTTTCAAAAAGGCTCCAGAAAGTCACGCGCTTGTTTTCCGTGAGCAGGATTTTGATCTCGCCCATTTTTTCTTCGATCGTAACCTGTTGCTCATAAACCTCGTGCATCTCGAAACGGCCGAGGCGCGTGACGACATTCTGGAAAGCCGACAAAAGATCATAGAGATTTGCGCTGAAAGTCTCGGCTTCCACATCCTTGCTATCCATGTCGGAAAGATAATAATCGGCAATCTGGCGCGTGAAAATCCGGCCCTGTTCGTCTTCCAGAAAACCCAACTCTTTGGCGGCTTCCTTGAAGGCCTGATACTCGAGAAGTTTCCGGATCAGCTCCGCGCGCGGGTCTCCGCCCTCGTCTTCCTCTTTGTCCTTGTCCTGGGGAAGCAGGGTTTTGGATTTGATGTAAATGAGCGTGGCGGCCATGACAATAAACTCCCCGGCGACTTCGAGATCCAACTGTTTCATTTGGGCCAGCGACAGAAGATACTGGCTTGTGATTTCGGCAATCGGGATATCGTAGATATCCATTTCATTTTTTCTGATCAGTTCCAGGAGAAGATCCAGAGGGCCGTCATAGACCGAGAGCTTGAAATGAAGAGGCTCCATTATGGCTTTAGTCCCATGACGCGCATGGCTTCGTCAAGCGTTTGGCGCGCCACCTCACGGGCGCGGTCACGGCCTTTGTCGAGAATGGCCCGCACTTCGCTGCGTCTTTTCATCCATTCTTCCCTTTTCCGGCGAATGGGTTCTAAAAATTCGTTCAGGTTTCCGGCCATTTCCATTTTGCAATCCACGCATCCCCGCAACGCCGCAGAACACTCACTGGCGACTTTTTCAATTTGACTTTGATTGTAAATTTTATGATGAAAAAAAACCGGGCAAACCTCCGGGTGGCCTTTGTCTTCCCGCCGTTTGCGCGCCGGGTCGGTCACCATGGTTTTGACTTTTTTTTCTACCATTTCCGCGGAATCCGCCAGATAAATGCAGTTATCGTAACTTTTGCTCATTTTGCGACCGTCGAGCCCAGGCACCTTCGGCGCGGAAGTCAAAACCGGTTGAGGCTCGGGAAACACTTCGGTTTTATACAAATGATTGAAGCGCCGCACCATTTCACGCGCCAGCTCCAGATGCGGAAGCTGGTCCTCGCCCACCGGCACTTTTTCGGCCTTATACAGCAAAATATCGGCGGCCTGTAAAACGGGATAGCCTAAAAATCCGAATGTGTGAAGGTCCCGCCCCTTGATTTCGCGGAGCTGGTCCTTGTAAGTCGGATTGCGTTCCAGCCAGCCCAGCGGAGTGATCATGCCCAAGAGCAGCGCGAGCTCGGCATGTTCCGGCACTTCACTTTGAATGAAAATAGTGCATTTTTCAGGATCAAGTCCCGAAGCCAGATAATCGATCATCATGTCCATGACGCGTTCATGGATTTTATCGGGCTCTTCGTAATCCGTGGTCAGGGCGTGCAGGTCCGCAATCATGAAAAAAGCGTCCTGCCCCTGAAGTTTTCTAAAATTTTCAAGAGCGCCTAAAAGATTTCCTAAATGAAGCTGTCCTGTCGGCCGGATACCACTAAGAACCCGCGATGGCATGAAAATCCTATTTTCAAAAAGGGTGTCATTCCCGAATGCTTCAGCGAAGCAGCCCCCTTGCGGGGTTGTCGGGAATCAGCAGCCCGTAGATCCCCGCCTAAAATCATGCGGGGATGACGAAAAAATGATATAGGGATGCTATAAAACGAAGCGTAGTATAACGAAAGCTTCAGGCTTTGTCCAACGGGATACGAGGTTGTTTAATGGTTGGGTTGAATGCGTTCGGCGACCGGAGATTTGACCATCAGTTGGGCAAGGGGCGCCAACTGGACTTCCGCCGGCAGGGAAACCGAATCTTGCTTCACGGTCCTTTCGAGTTCCTCGATTTCCTCGGTCAGGATCTCCCGCGCAAGGCGGAATTTTCCGTTCGGCAATTTCACATAAATGGGAGTTCCCTTTGGGATCGTGACATTGCACCAGCGCAGGATCCAGTCTTTGGGGGCTTCCTTCTTATAATTAGTGGCCAAAAACCACCGGGCGATGCGAGCCGCAAACTGGGCCTTGAAATAATGGCCGTCATAAACGATTTCAATATCGCAGACAAAAAAACGATCGATCAGATAAACTAATTTTGAAAAATTGGATTCGGGGCGGAGCCTGTATTGCTGATAAGCCTTGCTTTCGCGGATGGAGCCACAAGCATTGTTTTCGGTCAAAGTGGCGTTTGCGGCGGGTGTAATAGCTAAAATCAGGAGCGCGGATGCCAGCAAGCCCGCGCCAACCTGGATCTTAACTCCTTTTCGCATACAAATCCTTTTTATAATTCCTACACAAAAAATACATCAGGTTCGCTCTGAAATCAATGGCAATTTTAAATATATTTCATTATTAGTCATCCCCGCACGATTTTAGGCGGGGATCCCCGACAAAAGAGTCCGGGGATGACGGAATTAACCCTTGGCCTGCCTCCGAAGCTCCTCCAATCCCAGCCGGTGGCAAAAATCGCCGAATCCCTCGCCTGCTTTTGCCTGCTTTTTATAAAGCTCCAGTAGAGGGAAAACAGCCTCTGCAAGGCCGGTCTCAGGCACTTTTTCGGCATAGATAAAGTTCAACCGGTCGCCGGTCAGGCGGCCTCCGACGTACACGTTATAAGTCCCTACCGAGCGACCGACAAAGGCAATCTCGGCATTGTAGGGACGGGCGCAACCGTTCGGGCAGCCGGTCATCCGGAGCATGATTCTCCGGTCGTTAAGCCCCAAGGCAGCTATTTTCTGATCAAATTGGTCAATAATCCCGGGCAAAATCCTTTCCGATTCAGTGATGGCCAGGCCGCAGGTCGGCAGGGCCGGGCAGGCCATGGAATCCTTGCGGATCAGGGAAACCTCTTCCGGCAGCCGGACGCCGTAGGAGCGAAGCAGCTCTTCCAGGGGGCGGCGCTGGCTTTCCTCCAGCTCGCCCATCAAGAAATCCTGCTGGCAGGTGAGGTAAATGCCGGGCCGGAACTTTTTGACCGCTTCCCCGAGGCCGGTTTTGAGCCGTACCGGGCCTGCATCCTTGATTCGCCCGGCCTCAATCGGAAGGCCCAGAAACCATTTGCCGTCTCCCTGCTGATGCCAGCCCAGGTGATTGTAAATGGCCGTCCAATGGATCGGGTGAGGGGCTTCGGTTTTCTTTCCAAAGCGCTTTTCGACCTCCGAGCGGAACCAGTCAAGGCCCCGGGCATCAATCAAATACTTCATCCTCGCCTGTTTCCGGTCTGCGCGGTTTCCATAATCGCGCTGCGTCAGCACAATGGCTTCGCAGATTGAAACCAGTTCTTCGGGTTTCACAAAGCAAATCGGGCTGGCCAGCCGGGGATAAGTGGTAGCAACGCCGTGAGTCGTGCCGAATCCCCCGCCTACTAATATATTGAAACCTGACAAGGCTCCTTTTTGAAGCTCAGGCACAATCCCCAGATCATTGGAATAAACATCAACGCAATTATCGTCGGGCCAGGCAAAAGCAATTTTGAATTTTCGCGGCAAGAAAGTCTTTCCATAAATAGGCTCGACTTCTTCCGGCTTTTTGGAATCGAGCCCCGTCACTTTTTCGCCGTCGAGCCAGATTTCCTGATAAGCCCCGCCCCGGGCCAAAAAATGATCCGAAACTTTTTGGGCATATTCCATGAGCTTGATTTTTTTCCGGTCTTCAAAAGGGGCCGGGCAGGCCAGAACATTTCTCACATTGTCGCCGCAAGCGCCGAGCGTGGTGCCAAGGGCCTTATGAATATCCGCAATCACCCTCTTCATATTTTTCTTGAGGACCCCATGAAACTGAAATCCCTGGCGAGTCGTGATGCGAAGCGTGCCGTTTCCATATTGATCCGCAAGTTGGGAATAGGTGAGGTATTGATCCGCAGTAAGACGGCCTCCGGGAATTTTCAGGCGCACCATCATGCTGTAGGCGGGCTCTTTTTTTCGGCCAGCAGCTTTTGGCGAAGATCGCGGTCGTCCTGCTCATAGGCGCCGTGGGATTTCAGGAGGATATTATCGTCTTTCGAAAAATGAGTGGAATCGCCGGCAATCGACTCGGCAATGGTGCCGCGCAGGTAGCGGCTATTGGCCTTAACGATTTCAGCCGGGGAAAGTTTCTTTTCAGCAGGTTCCATAAGAAAGGAAATTTTATCAGAATTATCCTCTCTTTAAAAGAATTGCCTTTTTGCTGCGCTTTTTACCGAGGAAAGGCTTCTCGGACGCCACCGTCGACGGTGAGGGAACAGCCGGTGGTTTTGGAGGAACGGCTGGAGAGGAAGAAGGCAGTGGCTTCGGCAACATCCATGGCTGAAACGGGAGCTTTCATGAGATTGCGGTCTTTGTAGAAATCCTGGAGTTTTTCCTGGGAGATTCCGTAGCTCTTGGCACGGTTTTTCCCGATTTTTTCCCAGAGGCCGGAATCTTCGAACACGCCGTCGGGATGAATCATATTGACGCGAATTTTATCCTGCCCGTTTTCGATGGCGAGGACACGCGCGAGCTGGGCCTGGGCGGCTTTGGCGGCGCTGTAGGCGCCGAAATCCTTGCCGGGCGCCGGAACATTTTTGGTGACGATAAAAACTAGGGCCCCGCCTCTCCCTTGCTGCTTCATGATTTTGACGGCTTCCTGTGAAACCAGAAAATGGCCGGTGGCATTCACGGCAAAACTTTTTTGCCAGTCTTCGAGACGGAGGTTCTCGATCGAAGAAACATGGGCAATGCCGGCATTGGAAACCAGAAAATCCAGGCCGCCGCAAGTCAGGATGATTTCTTCGAAACCTCTTTTTACGCTTTCGGGTTTCGTCACGTCCATCAGCAGCGGGAAAACGCGCTCGGCCTTGAGATCGCCATTGATTTCTTTCACGGCTTCGTCGAGTGCTTTCGCGTTGATATCGGAAAGGAAGACATGCGCGCCAAGGGCTGCAAGCCGGGCGGCAATGGCCCGGCCGATTCCGCGGGCGGCGCCTGTGACAAGGCCGATTTGCCGCGAAAACTCGGACTCCGGCGGGGCCAACGAAAGCTTGTAGAGTTCCATGGGCCAGTAATCCATTTCAAAGGCGAGCTTCTCGGAAAGGGAATCGTAGCGGTCGATCCTGGAGGCATTCTCCATCACAGAAATCGAATGCTCGTAAATTTCGGAAATGATTTTTGCATTTTTTAAATCGCTTCCGCTGGTAATCATGCCGATGCCGGGAACCAGGATGACTTTCGGATAAGGGTCTTGCATCCGGGAGTATTCGCCCGGAGGCAGCAGGTGTTTGTGCTTTTCAAAATAGCGTTTGTGCCCGGCCGCGTAATTTTCGATTTGATGTGCGATCTCAGGCATGGGTTTTAATCCCGCGCCTACTTTCACATACAACGGAATGCGTTTCGTGCGGAGCATATGGTCCGGCGTGGCAGGGCCGGTTTGGGAAATCCTGGCCGCGTCTTTCGCATTGATAAATTCCATGACCGCGCGCGAAGGGTTCACATGCAGGATGACTTTTTTTCGCGCGCTCAAGACACTCCGGATCGCAGGCAGGTTTTTGACAAGCCATTCTTCTTTTTTGAATCCCAGGAGGTCCCAGTAAGCGGGCGGGCTCCAGTATTTTTTCTTCTTTTTCGCTTTGGCGAGAGACCGCTCGGCCCGGCTCACCATTTCGATGGTGCGGCTGTAACTGGTCTTGCCATCCCCGGCCCAAGTGATGAGCCCGTGCTTTTCGAGAATCACGCCTTTGGCAAATGGATTTTTCCGGTAAGCCTGCCCGACCCATTTGGCCAGGGTAAAGCCGGGTTTGACATAAGGGACCCAGAGAAGTTCCTTGCCGAAAATTTTTCGCGCGATTTTTTCGCCGTTGACGGTATTGGTAATGGAAAGAATGGCATCCGCATGGGTATGATGAATATCCTCCTGGTCCACAAAGGCATGCAGAAGAACTTCGATCGAGGGACGCGGCGCTTTGGGTTCGAGCAGGCAGCGCGAAACATAATCGACCATTTCTTCGTCCGTCATTTTGTCGCGATCGAAAACTTCGAGAAGATCATCGAGCGCCACGGGAGGAAAATCACGCCGGGTGGAGGCCTTGAGATCCGAGCCGCTGCCTTTGATGCAAAGCACGCGCCGGTCACGGCCGGCATGGTCTTTGAGTGTAATTTTAGTGGAGGTGTTTCCCCCGCCCCAGACACAAAGAGAAGGTTCGCTGCCGATTAAACGGGAACTATAAACCAGGAGATCAAGCTTGTCTTTGCACTTGACGGCTTGTTCGGTACTCCAGAGATTTTTCATAAAAAACGCGAAGGGTTGAGATCAGGAAATAATGATGTCGTTTTCGAGCCAGGAGTATTTTGCGGCAAGAGTGTTTTGGGCAATCTTATAAGCAAATTTATCGCTGTTTTTGAAAAGGCCACGGAAATCATTTTCAATGCGGCCGCGCGCCTGACGGCAAAAAAGATCGGCCAGTTCCACGGGCCCGTCATCCCCCGGATTTTCGGAGGCCATACGGATAGCGCGCGCGCAAGTCGCGGACAAAGCAAAAAGATCGGTGCCGATATTCACAAGCCGGCTCAAGAGCTGTTGCTTGGCTTCGAGCGCCGGGCCGTTCAGGGCCATGGCGTGAAAAAGATTACGCGCCAGGCGATGCGCGGTTTTTCCCGCATAAACCATATGCCGGCGCAAACGGTCCGGAATCTGAACGCCGGAAGGAAGCTGGCTTCCATAAATGAATTGTTTCGGGTACCAGCCCGCGTAAAACACAAAGGCCTTCCCTATTAATGGAAGCTTCTGGCCCAGCGGTGTTTTCGAAGACATGATCGGCATGATGCGCCGCACGTGAGAATCCATAGCTTCGCGCGCGATAAAAAGACGCATGATCTGGCTGGTGCCTTCAATAATGGTATTGATGCGCGAATCGCGCAGCATTCTTTCGACCGCAAATCCTTTTTCTCCGCGAGCTTTGAGCGATCCCGCAGTTTCGTAGCCGCGCCCGCCGCGGATCTGGACCGTGCCGTCCGCAATATGCCAACTGGCTTCAGTGCAACTGAGCTTTGCAATCGCGGCTTCGAGACGAATATCATTCTTTTTATCATCCGCCATAAAAGCGCTTAACTGCGTGACCGACTCCATGGCAAAAACCGTGGCCGCCATGCTTGCGATTTTGGAGGCAATGGCCTCATGCTTCCCGATCGGAGAGCCCCATTGCACCCGTTCATTGGCCCATCGCCGCGTGACATTCAAACACCATTTGGCGCCGCCCGTGACAGCCGCCGGCATGGTCAAACGCCCGGTATTCAAAGTCGTAAGGGCGAGTTTCAATCCTTTGCCCTCTCCCCAGATAATATTTTCCCGCGGGACTTTGACATTCGTGAAACGCAAAAGCCCGTTCTGGATTCCATGAAGCCCCATGAAACTGCAGCGATGCACCACTTGCACGCCCGGCATAGTTTTTTCCACGATGAAAGCGGTGATCTGTTGTTTTTCCCGGCCTTTGACCATTTTAGGCGGAGTCTGGGCCATGACGACCATGATGTCGGCCGCCGGTCCGTTGGTGCACCATAGTTTGTCTCCATTAATGATGAAGAACTTGCCGTCTTCCACGGGTACGGCTTTTGTACTCATTTTTGCCGGGTCACTACCGACTTCGGGCTCAGTCAGGGCAAAAGCGGAAATTGCGCCTTTGGCAAATTGCGGAAGGTATTTTTGTTTCTGTTCTTCGGTACCGAAAAGCATGAGGGGTTTGGGAACGCCGATGGATTGATGGGCCGAGAGCCAGACCGCGGTCGAAGCGCAATAGCTGGCCACGAGATGGACGGCCCGGTTGTAATTGATTTGGGAAAGTTCGAGGCCGCCGTATTTTTTCGAGATTTTCATGGCAAAGCAGCCAATGTCGGCCAAAGACTTCAGGGCGGCTTTCGGAACTTCGCCGGTGAGATCGACTTCGTCCGGATCAATTTGCTCTTTCAAGATTTTTTCAATTTTGGCAAGGAGCTCATCGCCGATTTTCTTGTCTTCGGGACTTTGCTGGGGAAAAGGAAGGATCAGGTCCCAACGGAGCCGGCCGCCGAAAAGCTCGGCCACAAAACTGGGCTGCGTCCATTCTTCGCGTGAATCCTCCGCAAGCTCCAGCGCCTTGAGCTTGCCTTCTCCCATTTTCTTGTCCAGAATTTCCATAAATAAAAGCTCCTTTGGAATGAAATGATAGCATAAAAGCCTTCCATTCATAGGGGTAGGCTTCTTTTATTATCGAACCCGGACAGCGAAAGGTTGAGAACAAGAGGATGCCGGCCGATATGTTTAGACTATGAGAGATGCGGCAATGGAACACCCCCCGGTTTACGATTTAGCGATTTTGGGCGGCGGGATCGCGGGCGCAGGCATTGCCCGGGACGCGGCTTTGCGCGGGATCCGGACCGTCCTTTTTGAAAAAAACACCTTTGGGTCGGGCACAAGCTCCAAAAGTTCCAAATTAATCCATGGCGGGATCCGCTACCTGGAAATCGCCTGGGACTTTCTGAAACAAGGCCGGTGGAGCGAAGCCTGGAAAAATTTTCGCTTTGTTTTTCTCGCGCTGAAAGAGACCCAAATTCTTGCCCGAACCGCGCCGGATCTTGTAAAACCTTTCCCCCTGATTATTCCTATTTATAAGAATGGCGGCCGGAGGGCCCTAAGCATCTATGCCGGGGGCCTTCTTTATTCTTTGATGGCGCTTCTTTCCGGAGCATCCTCTTTTGCGCGAGTTCTCGGGAAACCGGAATCCGTTTTACAGCTTGTGCCCGCACTTAAAAAGGAAGGCCTGCAAGGCGGAATTTTGATTTGGGACCATTGGACGGACGATCTTAAGCTTGTGAAGGCCATCCTGGATTCGGCGCAAAAGGCAGGGGCCACGGCTTTTGAGCATGCCGAGGTCACGGCTTATCGCTGGGATGATTCCAAAAAGGTTTATGAAATCTCGGTCCGGATGGAAAATCAGGAGCGTCTTTTTTATGCGCGGAAACTGGTCAATGCCACAGGCGCGTGGGTGGACTCCATACGGCGGAGAAGCGGAGAAACAGGAGAAAATCTGATTATTCCCGTTGCCGGCTGCCATATTCACCTCAAAAAATTCTCGCCTTATTCGGTGATTCTCCAGGCGGAAGACAAGCGGGTTTTTTTCGCCATTAATTTTCACAACGTGGCACGAGTGGGAACAACCGAGCGGCTTGAAAATAATCCCGACCATGTGGAAGCCACAAAGGCAGAAGTGAATTATCTTTTGCGGGAATTAGCCCGCTATTTCCCGGACTTAAAAGCGGGGAAAGAGGACATCTTGAGTACGGACGCGGGCATCCGGCCCCTCGCCCGCCCGCAAAAGGCGGATTCGCCGAATGCGATTTCGCGTGAACATGAAATCCAGGTGGGGCCTTCGGGAGTTCTTCATATCCTCGGGGTAAAACTAACCGATCACCGCAGGGCCGCGGAAGAAATCGTGGATAAACTCGTCGCTAGTCTCATGAAGGAAAATTCCGGGATCGTCCCCCGGTCTCTAACCCGCACCCACCCCCTTTGAAACAAGCTTTTTCTTAAGCGGAGGTCGCTGTTGCGCCCTTTGTGAGGAGCCATTCTCCGATTTGAGCCAAAGGCCCAAGGGCCGCGGGCGTAGGAACATGGTAGAGATTGCTCTTTGAAGGGTCCCGGGCAATCATTTCAGCGGTTCTTTTGGAAAGGGAAACCCAGAGGAAGGCCGCCGTGAGAGCTTCTGATTTGTTTTCCACCGTCATCCCGCCGCTCCAGTTGCCGTATTTAAAATCCAGTTGAGGCATTTGCTCATCGCTTTTGAATTTCGCGCGGATCGCCAGAACCGGTTCCATCTCGAAATATTTCCAGCGTTTCTCCTTTGCCAGCCCCTCATTCAAGAGGATGAAATCTTTACTGTCGGGAATAGAATCCAAGCGAACCGGGTATTTGCCGGCTTTTTTTTCATCCCGGATCAAATTCGCAAGCTGTAAAGGGATTTGCAACCGCATCCCAATAAATTTGTTCGCCGTCACCGCACCCAGCATGGTTCCTATCCATTTCTTCAGGGCTTCAGGGCTCATTTCACGCATGTCCGTATCCGAAAGCTCATCTTGAAAAACAACCGGCTTGTTAATCTCCTGTGTGATTGCTCGAAGCCCTTCCTGGGCCAGAATCAAATCTTCCTGATTGCTTTTTTCAGCGGCACCTTCGACTTCGGAAATAAATCGATCCAGTCTTGAAGGAGTAACGATGCGCAAATTTCCGGGAGAAAAATCAGACCTCGCATTCCCCTTGAATATTCCCACCACTTTCTCTGCCACTTTTCGCACTTCCGAACGGACTTGCCTTTCAGTGGATTCCCCGCCGGCAGTTTCTTTCGGCTCTGGCAAAGCAGAACGCTTTCCATACCGGGTTAACCGGTCAATAATCCTTTCAGCATATTCATTCATCCAGCCCGGGACTTTATCGCTGGCGGCATAAGCCTGGAGCAGGGGACCTGAAAATTCAATCGGAATCGTGCTCAAAATACGGATCGTCCTATCTGCAATGTCGGGAAATGCCGCTTCAACATTACGCTCTGCAAGTTTTTGAACCGCACTTTTAAATTCTTGATGAACGACCCGGGCTTTGGCGATTTCAAATGCAACAAGGTGCGTCATCCCCTTTTTATTCAGGACTTCCGATTCGACAAAAAATTTCCGGAGCATCTCTTCGATTTCCGGATCTTTCGTAATCAAACTTGCCCGCCGCAAGAATGTCAGCAAACTCGATACCCCATAAGCGTCCATATAATTAGTCCCGGTTTCAATGAATGTTATGGCCTCTTTGACCTGATCCAAGCTCAATTGCTGAATGACATCCGCCCGGTTTCCGATTAATGCGAGATACCTCGCCGCGACAACGCGTGAAGCATACTTTCCGGCATCTGCCGTTAATTCCTGAAAAGTTTTTTTGAAATCAAACCAGGAAAGTAATTCCGAAAGGTTGCCCGTATTCGCGGCGGCTTTCATGGACTGTAATGACTTGAAGTCAATCGCCCCGAGCCCATCCAGAATAAGGTCATCCATCAATTTTTCAGCCGGCAATTTATCCAGTTTCATGGGGCGGCTTTGAAGGATCCAGATTTCACCCTTTTCATTCATCGCCCACTCAATGTCCTGGGGCCGGTAATCATAAAGGGCCTCGATATCTTCTCCCTGTTTTTTTAATCTCATCATGAGTTGATCCGTCAATATTTCCATATCTCTTTCAGCGGGAAGAACATCCATCATCCGGATAGGGGCCACGCCCGTTTCTTTTTCGCTTTTATCGGGATAAGATTCGTAAAAACCTGCCGTCCGGAATTCTATTAAATCCTCAAAATTATAAGAAGAACGCACGTAAAAGAAACTTTTGCTTGCGATTTCATATCGTTGATCAATCCGGGACTCTCGATGACGGGGTTCCGTCTCGCCCGTGATTTTATTGATACTTGCCGCCGCCGGATATCCGTTTTCACCGACAACCGCAGCCCCCTGACCGTGACTGGCCATCACCGAAATCTGGTTTCTATCCTGCGAAATAGTGTCGGCGGTATACAAGGTTCCGGCAAATTGCGCTTTTTCAGGGACCTGAATGATCACGGCCGGCATCACCTCGTGATCGGGCGTATTATTGCGGATGCGCAGGCGAACCGGCTGCTGCTTGTATTTGGAAGCAAATACCAGGCGAATGTAACGGAGCAATGCGTCAAAATCGATTTTTTCAATCCCGTTTTCGCTTCGCAACTGATCGATCGATTGCTTTAACTCCTCCAATAAATCCTTGGGGAATTCCCCTTTTAAAATCAAAGCCTTAATTTCATCCAGTATCCCCTGAAGCTCCTGATCCGAATTTTGAATCGTTCCGTTCTGCACCGTGATTTTTTTCCATAAAGGAGCGATTTTTTCTTCCAGCTGGTTGGCCTTCGCGAACCGGTCCCAAAAATGGAATGAAAGGATAATCCCGTCCGGAACTTTGATTCTGTCCGCCATCATTTTCCCAAGCCCCGCGGCTTTGGGACCTACAAATGAAACAAAATGTTCATCGACCTCCGACAAACGATAAATAGGAGGCCCATCCGTGCGCGCTTGGGGAACCTTGATCATCTGCTTTAATTTCGGGCGAGGAATGCCCTGTTCTTCGGGATGAGCCAAACGGAACCTTACATCGCCTGTATCAGAAACGCGGAGCATGCCTGTTTTTCCGTTGTATTCTTTAAGAAGTTCCGCCGCATTGGGAATCACCGCAAGAGGGATTGACTGTTCTTTTGCTGTATCGGTCGCATGCCGGTTGACCGCGCTGCTGATGATAATTCCTTCTCCCGGAATTTGATCATAACGGTCAGGCAAATAAGGCAGCACCCAGATCACCGGTTCTTTGCGGCCATTTCCGAACTTCGCGAAAGCCTCGCCCACTTTTAAAGGGTCGTCGACCACAATGACAAGGCCGACTGCTTTTCCATGTTCTTCTCCTTCCTGATTGAAAACCCCATGATCCAACGTGTACTTTTCAAAGACTTCACTGATCGGGGCGGAAATTCCTTTAAAGAGTTTGACCGCCAGGAGTTCGACAAATTGCTTATTCAATGGCGTGGGGTTTTCACTCGCCCGGATTTCCAGGTCCTTCATTTCATAAGTAATGAGTCCCCACCATTTGATCGCCGCGTCAAAATCATGCTGATTAACCGCTTCGCTAAATGAGTTCGCATAATTTAAAATGGTTTTCGCAGGCCCAAATGCCGGTAATTGCTCCACAATGGCACTCAAATGACTCAAAACACTTGTAGCCATATGATCCTCAATCGCGTACTTCCCGCTGATTTTCAAGTCATCTTTATGGACCTGTGCAATTTCAGCCTGGATGATGCTATTTTTTTGGATTCGCCCCAATAATTGAGCTGCTTTAGGAGTAAACTTTCCGAAAGACAGCGGCTGCTTGGGGGCATCATGCCAGGCTTGTGACCTCGCTCCTGCAAGTAAAATCTGATTCGTGAGAATGTCGTTTAAAAGCCGGGTGTCGAGGTCGATCAATGCCTCTCTCATCAGATAAACGACCGGCTCGCCTCTCTTGTTCGTGCCGGAAAAGGCCAGTTCAAAATTCCTTCCCATCGCGGTGAGCAAATGGCGATGAGTGGCATCCCGGGTGCCTTCTTCAGGTTCAAATAGATAAATTTTTAAATTCTTAAAAATATCCGGATTTTGTGCTAACAAATCCTTTATTTTTGAGTTCGTATTCATTTTCAGGATACGCTCCATAAGATCAGATTCCAGGGGAGAAGTATTTCTTCCCACCGTGGCATGAAAGCCGTTGGTTCTGTATTGCAGAAGAACAAATTTTCTGGACAATATCTGCTCGCGAATTTTGGGCCGGGTATGTTCATGATAATAGGCGGACGAATGAGTTCCCGCGGTTCCCGCGTCGGTCGAAGTTTCAAGAATATTGGGAGGGGTGGCCCGGGCTTCGGAACGCGCCGCTGCGTATCTTGCGTTAATGTTCTGCCGCCGTGCAATCATATTGGCCAATGCATAAGCCTGCATGGTTGAAGGTTCCAGAAGTTTTGCGATGTTGGGTCCTGTGAGTTGGCCTTGCGTATTGAGTTGGCGGAGGTTTTTGATAAATTTTTCCACTTTGGTTTGCCAATCCGGCCGGCCGGTTTTGGCAGCGCTCTGCAGGCCCTGGACGATTTCATCGAGAAATGGAGTGTATTCACCGGCCTTTCTGATTTCTCCTTTTTTCGCCAGATCAAGGAGGATTTGATCGCGCCATTGTTTTAAAAGACGGGGATCGGAAACCGGTTTTCCCAATAACTTGTCTCTGGCGGCCCTCACAAAAGCTTCATATAAATTCACCTGTCCGTTTTCGGCCCGGAAATAATCCTTCCAGGAGACATCGCCTTGCATGGATTCACGGTAATGGGTGTTTTCGGGGATCGACCCGATCCGGGGCATTACAAGCAGGTAAGAAATTTGTTTCTCTTTCAGGCGGCGCATGAGCCCCTGCGAATGGAACCCTCCGGCCACGAGAAGAGTTCTTTCCCCCATTCCAGTCAGGTTCTTAAGAAAAGCCTCGTCACGCTTTTCGGCGTTTCGGTAAAACGCAAAATAGGGAAACCAAAGCCCCGGTTCACCCTCTTTTTGATTTTCACCTTCAGTCTTTAGTCTTTGGTCTTTAGTCTTGATTTCTTCCCATTCCTCGTGGTTCAACTCCAATTTCGAAAGCTTGGCAAGTACAGCCCTCTCGCGGCTCTGGCGGTCGAGTTTTCTTTCTTCGTCATTCCGGAAAAGAGAATCTTTGACCGATTGCGCATAGGCCTCAAAATCTTTGAAGAATTTAGTGCCTTCGATTTCGCGCATCCGTTTTTGATTTTGAAGGGGCCGGGAAAGAACAGCCGGGATTTTAAGCGCTGGAACGATTTCCTTTAAAGTGACCGCGAATTCAGCGGCGGAGATACGGGAGGTCTGGAATTCCTGCCGCTTTTGATTGAATTTCTGGAGTTTACCGTCATTTTTTTGACGCCCCAAAGACCGGGCGGCCTCCCCTGCTATTTTTTTAACTTCAGTTTCTACCGAAACTTGATTACCTGTGTTTCTTTTTTCCTCTTCAAGCAGAAGCCCAAGCTCACTGCCCAAAGCAGGGTTTTTAATGGCGTCTAGTTTTTTCAAAACAGAGAGCAAGTCTTGCCTGTTTTCATGAAAGGCTTCAAGCGCCTGATCGATTTCAAAAAGTTGCCCTGAATAAATTTTTTGTTTTTCGGCCTGTTGCCTTTTTTTTGTTTCTGAAAGCTGCTTTTCGAATCCGGGTCGGCTTTTCATTGCCTTCAGGTAAAAGCCCAGGCCCTCTTCATATAAAGGCCAGTCTTCAACGCCCCGGAAAACGGCTGCCGGCCCGTTTGCGGGTGAAAAAATCGCCGCGGCCGTGGCCCCGGTCAGTTCTCCTTTTTCAAAATAATCTTCAAAGATCTTTTTCAGAATTTTCTTATCGGGAAAACTCCGGAAGATCTGGGGATCCAGTTCTGCCGCCGAGCCTTCTACCCCAATGAGGTTCAAACCATATTGCTTTTGGAAATGTTCGATTAATTTCTGGATATTCCTCTGGGCATCGGGAATCGCGTGGGCATCCTGGATAAGAACGACGACGCTGTCCCCTTTTCCCTGAAAACTTTCCTGGATTTTTCCGATTTCTCCGGGGATCGTTACGCTCTTTACTCCGGCAAGAAGTGCGGGCGGTGCTGCCGATGAAGACGGGGATGCGGAGGAGGCGCCATACGCAGAAAAGGAGCTGTTTGTCGCGATAAATGCGATCAGGACCAGAGAGGAAAAAAGACGTTGAAGATATTTGTCCATTTTATAAAAAATAGCAGGTATTTTAAGGGAATACAAATCCCCGGGAAAGGCAATGAGGCAAAAACTAGCAAAAACGGCCGCTGTATAGAGAGATTACTCCACCTGGCAGAGGAGGCCTTTGAGGTATTCGCCTTCGGGGTGGTAGAGGCTGACTGGATGGTCCATGGCATGGCCGGTTTTGGCAAGAATACGGACTTCGCGGCGGGAGTCTTTGGCTGCACCGAAGACGATTTTCTGGAAGAGATCAGCTTCGATGTGAGATGAACAGGAAAAGGTAAAGAGCAACCCTCCCGGCGCAAGCCGTTTGAAGGCGAAAAGATTGATGTCTTTGTAACCGCGGGCGGCCTGCTGGATCTGGTTTTTGTTTTGGCAGAAAGCCGGAGGATCGAGGATAATCATGTCGAATTCCTGCCGGGTCTGGCGAAGGTATTCAAACACATCGGCCTCTTCAAAAGAATGGTCTTCGAGTTTCAATCCGTTTTTTTCGAAATTAACGCGGGCGGTGTTCAAAGCCGGCTCCGAAGAATCCACGGAAACAGTCTGGGTCGCGCCGCCTTTGGCCGCATAGACAGAAAAACCGCCGGTGTAGGAGAAACAATTGAGCACGCGTTTGCCGGTGGCAAGCGAGCCCACGATTCTGCGGTTAGCGCGCTGGTCGAGAAAAAATCCGGTTTTCTGGCCGCGGTGAATATCGACGATAAACTGCAAGCCATTTTCCTGGATTTCGACAAAATCCGGAGGCTCTTCGCCGGCCAGACGCCCGATCCTTTTTTCAAGCCCCTCCCATTCGCGTGATTCGGAATCGCCTTTTTCGAAAATACCTTTGGGCGCGAGCTCTTTTTCGAGGATAGCGATAATCATGTCGCGCCAGCGTTCCATCCCCGCCGTCAAAATCTGGAGCACAAGATAATCGGCGTAGCGATCGACAATCAGGCCGGGTAGAAAATCTCCTTCCGCATTGATGAGGCGGCAGGCATTGGTTTCGGCATTCAGGACAAAACGGTGGCGGAGCGCAACAGCATTGCATATCCTTTTTTCAAAAAAAGCCTGATCAATGGAAATATCTTCGGCGGTGAGCATGCGGATGGCAATCTGGGAACGGGGATTCAGATAGCCGATACCGAGAAACTTGTTTTGGGATGAAAAAACTTTGACAAGATCGCCAGGCTTGAAGCTGTCGTCAATCT
>CAYGIT010000025.1:0-23428 GCA_964349955.1 uncultured bacterium | reverse complement strand
CTTCGCGGAGTTTACCCTCGAGGCGCACAGAGATTCTTCACTTCGTTCAGAATGACATGCGCCGAAGGGCTCAGGATGACAATGCTCTGGAATGGCTTAAAGAAAGGAAAAAGAAATGTTCGACAAAATGAAGGACATGATGCAACAAATGCAGATGATGCAGAAATTAATGAAGGATGAAAATTTCAAGGCCTTTATTACGCATCCCAAAGTCCAGGAACTGTTAAAAGACCCGGAATTTCAGGCCCTGATCAAAGGCCAGGACATGAGCAAAATCATGACTCATCCCAAATTCACCGTCTTCCGCGAAAATCCCGAGCTTGCGGCGATGGCTGCCAAGTTCAAGGATCTGCCTGCCTTTTAGAGGGATATTCCGATTTTTAATTATGTCTTGTAATTTACTTAAAAATAAATTATACTACATAATATGAATAACCCAATCTATGGTCCTCTTCAACTGCGGGAAGTTTTTCACCTCGAGTTTCTCCGGTGGTTTACGAGAAAACAGGAATCAGGGCAATATTGTCTTAAAGGGGGTGTCAACTTAAGGCTTTTTTTTAAAAGCATCCGCTATTCAGAAGATATCGATATTGATATTGCCGGGATCAGGATTGAAAGGGTCAAAAAAACGGTTATGGATATTCTTTCGGCGAGGGGATTCTCTGACAGCCTCAAGGCTTTTGGGATTGATAAGATTATTTCTCCGGATCTCATGAAAGCCAAACAGACCGAAACCACCCAACGGTTTAAAATTCATCTTTTGACCTCGGGAGGGGAAGACCTTTTTACGAAAATAGAATTTTCGCGGCGCAGTTTGAAAGGCTCTTCGGTGGTTGAACCGGTATCTGCGCAGATGCTCCGTTCTTATAAAATGGCGCCGTTACTTGTCTCTCATTATGATGCCGCTTCGGCCATACGGCAAAAAATCCATGCGCTGGCGCAAAGATCGGTACTGCAGGCCCGCGATATTTTTGATTTGTTTGTTCTTAGTTCCCAATGGGATGGGGCGGGGCGGGAACCTCTTCAAGCACCGGTCCTTAAAACAGCGTACGATAATATTTTTCTAGTAGAGTTTCCTCAATTCCGCAATACAGTTGTTGCTTATCTTGGGGCAGAAGATCAGAAAGCATATGCTTCACCCGCAATATGGGATGAAATCAAGCTCAAAACGGCCCATTTCCTCGAAGAGTTCAAAAATGAAAGCATCTAGCTTACAGAATATCAGGGTCTTTATTAAAAAAGTGGGGCGGCCGGTCTTTACGACGCATGAGCTTGTGGCGGTTTCGGGTAAATCGGCATCCACGGTGATCCAGAGCCTGAAGCGTTTGGTTCGGCAAGGCCTGTTGATGAAACTATCCCGGGGTGTCTGGATAGAGCCGGGGGCCCGGGCAATATCTCCTTTTGAAATGATTCCTTATTTATTACCGCGTCAGCGGGTCTATGTCTCGTTTATTACTGCCCTTCATCTGCATGGGATCATTGAACAAATCCCTCAAGTGATGACGCTGGCGTCGCCTTCCCATACGAAGATGATTAACACCAAAGCAGGCGTCTTTTCTATCCACCAAATTGCCCCGGCTTTCTTTGAAGGATTTGACTGGTATAAGGGGGGAGAGAATTTTCTTATTGCGGAACCGGAAAAGGCGCTTATCGACAGCTTATACCTGTCGAGCCGGAAAAAAAAACAATTCGAACATTTTCCGGAATTACATTTTCCGCCGGAGTTTAGTTTTAAAAAAGCAGCCCGGTGGGCAGAGCGCATTCCGGAAAGAAAAATACGTTCGTACGTTCTGAAAAAACTTGAACAATTAAAGGTAAAGGGACATTGACTCTGCGGATGGCCGCGGTTACAATCCAATCCTTATGATGACAAAAAGCGTACAGAATGACAAGCCGGTGCGGCACAATATGGTCTGGATTGATATGGAAATGACCGGGCTTGATCCTGAAAAGGAAGGTATTATCGAAATGGCCTCGATTGTCACGGACAAGCAATTGAATATTCTTGCCGAAGGGCCCGATCTTGTGGTCCGCCAGCCCTTGAAATTGCTCAAGAAAATGGATTCCTGGAACCAGAAACATCACAAAAGATCCGGACTGATTGACGCGGTCAAAGCCTCCAAAATCACGGTGAAGCAAGCGGAAAAGGCGACGATTGATTTTTTGAAGGCCTATTGCGTGGCCGGAAAAGCCGTGGTTTGCGGGAATGCGATTTATCAGGACCGCCGTTTTATCATCAAGCACATGCCCAAACTCGACCGTTTTCTTCATTACCGGATGGTGGATGTGAGCACGATCAAAGAACTCGCCCGCCGCTGGTACCCCAAAAACAAGGAATTACCGAAAAAAAACGAGCAGCACCGCGCGCTTGCCGATATCCGCGAATCCATCGAGGAACTGCGTTTCTATAAAGAAACGTATTTCAAGAAGCCGTAGTTTTTTATGTCCGTCCTTCTGCAAGTCCATCAAATTTGTAAGAATTATGGCTCCCGCATCATCCTGGAAGATGCGACCACCTCTTTTTCCCGTCACCAGAAAATCGGCATGATCGGCCGCAACGGCGCAGGCAAATCCACGCTTTGCCGCATTATCACAGGCGAAGAGGAAATGGATTCCGGCCGCATTACCCGCAATGCCGAACTGCGTTTGAGTTATCTCGAACAGCATGACAGCTTCAAGGCCGATGAGACCGTGATCGAATTTCTCGCCCGTAAAAGCGAAAAAGAAGAATGGCAATGCGGCGAGGTGGCCGGCCGGTTTCAGTTAAAGGGTGATTTGCTCTACACCAAAATCGGTGCTCTCGCGGGCGGATACCGGACGCGTGTCAAACTCACGGCCATGCTTCTGAATGATCCTAATTTCCTGCTCCTGGATGAACCCACCAACTATCTGGATTTGAGCACGCTTGTGCTTCTCGAGAATTTTCTTCAGGATTTTAAAGGGGGCTTTTTGATTGTTTCCCATGACCGGGAGTTTCTGAAAAGGACCTGCACCTCCACGCTGGAAGTGGAAAACGGGCATCTTTCCTTTTATCCGGGGCCGGTTGAAACTTATTTTGGATTCAAGGAAGAACAACTGGCGCAGAAACTTGCCTACAACAAAGGCGTGGAGGCCAAAAAGAAACAACTCCAGGATTTCGTGGACAGGTTCAAGGCCAAGGCCTCGACGGCCACGCGCGCAAAATCCAAAATGAAACAAATCGACAAGCTTCAGACCATTGAGATTGAGCATCCGATGGGAAGCGTCAATATCCGGATTCCCTCGGTGGAAAAAAAAGGCGGCGTTGCCCTTTTTTGCGATAATCTTGGGATCGGGTATCCCGGCAAAGAAGTTGCCAAGGGCATTCAATTTGATCTGGATCGCGGCTCGCATGTCGCGGTGCTTGGAGATAACGGGCAGGGGAAAACGACTTTCTTGAGAACGATTGCCGCAGATTTGCCGGTGCAGAGCGGAGCTTTTCGCTGGGGAACGGCACTGAAAGTGGCTTATTATGCGCAGCATGTTTTTTCGACGCTACGCGCCGAAGACGAGGTGTACCATCATCTTTCCCGCATGGCCGCGCCGGGCGTGATCCAGCAGGACATCCTTGATCTTGCCGGAAGTTTTCTGTTCAAGGGAAACGATGTGAAGAAAAAAGTTTCAGTTTTGAGCGGGGGCGAGCGCGCGCGGCTTTGTCTGGCCGGGCTTCTGCTTACAAAAAGTCAGGTCCTTCTTCTCGACGAGCCGACCAACCATCTGGATTTTGAAACCGTGGAAGCGCTTGCCGGGGCTTTGAAAAATTTCGAAGGCACGATTTTTTTTATCAGCCATGACCGCACTTTCGTGAATCTCATTGCCTCACATATCCTGGAAGTCAAAGATGGAAAAATTCTCCGTTACCCGGGTTCTTACGAAGATTATGTTTATCATCTTGAAAAGCGCACCGCCGAAGAGCTTGCGGCCGATGGCTACGGGCCCCGCGAGAAAAAGAAAAAAACCGGGCCGGGCGCTTCCAAGACCGATCTCCAGGCAACCCGCCGAAAAATCCAGGAAACGGAAAAGAAAATCGGGGAATTGAAACAGGAGCAGGAAAAGCTGCTCGAGCAATTTGCCGCCGACCCTCAAAATATCCGCCGTGAACACAAAAACCGCCAGGATGAACTCACCGAACTTTTAGCCGAAGCCGAAGAAGAATGGCTCGACCTCCAGGAAGTCCTCGAAGAAATGGAAGACTAAAAAAGCTCCCGTCATTCCCGCATGTTTTTAGGCGGGAATCCGCGAGCTCACTGATCCCTGACAAAAGAATTCGGGGATGACGGGGTTTTAGGTATTCATGAAATAAAATTATTACGTTTATATTATGGGCAACGAACGTCCAACATTGTATATTGGTGTTACCAATGATCTTGTGCGGCGAGTTTTTGAACACAAGAACCATTTAATTCCAGGCTTCACCGAAAAGTATGGCTTGGAGAAATTGCTTTACTTTGAAATGTGCAATTCTCCAATAAGTGCTATCGAGAGAGAAAAAAAGATAAAAGGTTGGAATCGAGAGTGGAAGTTGAGGCTTATTCGTCGAAGCAATCCGGAGTTGAAGGATTTGTATCCTCAGATTGTTTCTTAATCTTAGGATCCCCGACAAAAACTTTCGGGGATGACAAGACTTAAGAGAGAGTTCGAGATGACGAGTGCTATGTCATTCCCGCATGATTTTAGGCGGGAATCCGCGAGCTTCCGATCCCCGACAAAAGCATTCGGGGATGACGATGTTGGATGTATTCGAGGATAATGGGTTTTGAGACATTGAGGGGGATAAAAGACCCTATGCGATATTTTTTGAGTTATTTTTTGCCGGGTTGCGGTATGATTGGGCTGGCCTTTTTTGCGGGCGGTCAGAAGAACCCTACCTTTGGTTTGATGTCTTTTCTATGCTTTTTTGTCGTAGGAGTGAGTTTGATTCTTGAAGGTAGGAAGAGACTGGGGAATAAAAAGTGACGGAATCTCTCCAAACAAAAGCAACGGGTTTTCAGGGTATGGGCGTTGTGTCCTTCGAAAGCCGGATGGCGGATGTCATGGTCAAGGCCATCACTTCCCGCGGCGGCCGCGCCATTTCCGCGCCGTCCATGCAGGAAATTCCGCTTGAGAATAATCCCGAGGCTTTTGCTTTTGCCGAAAAACTGCTGGCAGGGAACATCGATGTCATGATTTTCATGACCGGCGTGGGCGCGCGCATGCTCATGGACATTCTTTCGCTTCGTTATCCTCAAAAAGAAATTCTCGAAAAAATTTCAAAACTTGTGATCGTCGCGCGCGGCCCCAAACCCGTGCAGGCCCTGAAAGAACTTGGAATTCCTGTGACGATCACGGTTCCGGAACCCAATACTTACCTGGAAATTCTCGAGGCTCTGGATTTGAGCCGCAGAAGTGTTTCCCTCGAAGGGAGCACGGTGGCGGTGCAAGAATATGGAATTCCCGGCGAGGACCTCCTCAAAGGACTGAAAAAAAGAGGCGCGAATGTCGTGCAGGTGCCGGTTTATCGATGGGCATTGCCAGACGACACCCAACCGCTGGAATCCGCGATTCGTGAAATCATCGAAGGGAAAATCCAGATCGCTCTTTTTACCAATGCCATGCAAATCCGCAATGTCTTCCGTGTCGCTTCCGAAAAAGGGCTTGAGAATGATTTGCGCAAGGCCTTTCAAAATCTCGTGATTTCTTCCATCGGGCCCACTTGTTCCGAGACTTTGCGGGAGTGTGGCCTGAAAATTGATTTAGAGCCCTCGCATTCCAAGATCGGGCATCTGGTTTCCGAAACTGCGGCCCAGGCCATGAAACTGGTTGAAGAAAAAAAATCCGGAGGCGTTCCCGCCTTTCAGCTTCAACCCAAAAAACAAATGCCTCAGGATTTGGCGGCCCGCCGTGAGTCTGTTTTTCTGAAAGCTTGCCGCCGCGAAAAAGCACCCTTTACGCCAGTGTGGCTTATGCGCCAGGCCGGGCGCTATCTGCCGGAATACCGGAAAATCCGGAATAAAGTTTCTTTCATCGAACTCTGCCGTACTCCGGAACTTGCCTGCGAGGCCGCCGTCACCGCTTGTGAGCGGCTCAAGGCCGATGCCGCGATTCTTTTTTCTGATATTCTTTTGATTGTGGAGCCTCTCGGTCTCGAGCTCGAATACTCCAAAGACGACGGCCCGGTTATCACCGGGAAGGTTTCGGTTGCCAAAGACGTCGAAGCCCTGCGTGAGATCGAACCGCAAGAGTCTCTTTCCTATGTATTCGATGCAGTGCGCCTGACGCGCGCCTGCCTGAATTCTAAAATTCCGCTGATCGGATTTTCCGGCGCTCCCTTTACGCTGGCTTCCTATATGATTGAAGGCGGCACTTCGAAAGCATTCCTCAACACCAAACGATTGATGCATTCGGATGCCGGAGCTTGGAATGCGCTGATGGAAAAAATTTCGAGGGGGCTTGTCAAATATTTGAACGGCCAAATCGACGCCGGAGCCGATGCCATCCAGATTTTTGACAGTTGGGTGGGATGCCTCAGCCCTTCGGATTACCGGGACTATGTGCTACCGCATACGCGCTCGGTCATCCGGGGAATCAAAAAGGGAGTTCCCGTGATTCATTTTGGAACAGGGACCGGAACTTTTTTAAAAGAGATGCGCGAGGCCGGCGGAGATGTGATCGGCGTGGATTTTCGCGTGGATCTGGACCGGGCCTGGGAAGTCCTCGGACAGGATGCCGGTATTCAGGGCAATCTGGACCCTGCTCTTTTATTTTCTTCGCCTGAAAAAATCCGGGTGGAAGTCAAAAAAATTCTTGGACAAGCGGAGGGAAGGCCGGGCCATATTTTCAACCTCGGCCACGGCATTCTTCCCGGTACTCCGGTCGAAAATGTCCTCTCCCTTATCGATTCCGTTCATGAATTGAGCGTTCGGTGATTGATGAAAAGAGTCATCATCATTGGTGGAGGAATCTCGGGGCTGGCGGCGGCGTACCGGCTGCAGGAACTGACAAGCGGGCAGGCCTGCGAAATTATTCTTCTTGAAGCCTCGCCGCATTTCGGCGGAGCCATTCAAAGCGAAGTCCGGGACGGCTTCATTCTCGAAGGCGGTCCCGATTGTTTTATCTCTGAAAAACCGGCTGCGCTCCGGCTAGCAAAAAAATTAGGCCTCGAATCCGAAATTCTCGAAACCAATCCCCGCTTCCGCCGCAGTTTTATTTACGTGCGGAACCGTCTCGTTCCCGTTCCTCAAGGTTTTTATCTCATGGCGCCGCGGAATCTCGCCGCGCTTTTTGCGACCCCGCTCTTGTCTCTGCGCGGGAAATTACGGATGGCTTGCGAGCCCTGGATTCCCGCGCGCGGCGGGGATGAAGACGAAAGCGTGTCTGCTTTTGTAAGGCGGCGCCTGGGCAGGGAAGCGCTTGAGAAAATCGCGCAGCCCATGATCGGAGGGATTTATACCGCCGATCCGGAAAAGCTCAGCTTGATGGCGACTTTTCCAAAATTCCGGGAAATGGAGCGCCTTTCGGGAGGTGTCATCCGGGGGCTCGGCAAGACAGCGGCCGGAGTGAAAGAGGCGAGCGGGCCGCGTTACGGTTTATTCCTGTCGTTCAAAAAGGGAATGCAAACTCTGCCGGATGCGCTGGTGAAAAAGCTGGACCGCGTGACTTTGCGTGCTTCTTTTTCTGTTTCTGAAATTTTCCCCCAGGCCGGGCGGTGGAGGATTCTCGGAGAAAAAGGCGAGAATCTCGAAGCCGATGCGGTTTGCCTGACCGTCCCGGCTTACCGGGCCGCGCGGCTCCTGAAAAATATTTCGCCGGAACCGGCCCGCGAGCTCGCGGCTATTCCTTATGAGTCGGTTTTGACTCTCAATGTGATTTACCGGAAGGAGAAAATCGGCCATTCGCTGGAAGGGTTTGGATTTGTGATTCCCGATCAAGAGCTAAAAAAAATCATGGCCTGTACTTTTGCGAGCGTGAAATTCGCGGGCCGGGCGCCGGAAGGGTTTGTGCTGTTACGGGTTTTTGCAGGCGGCGCATTGCGCCCCGGAGTTTTTAACCTGACAGACGATGCCTTTCAAAGAGTTGCGCTTGAAGAACTGTCCGAGATCCTGGACATTCAAGGCCCGCCCGTTTCTGTTTCCGTGCGCCGCTGGCCGCTTTCCATGCCCCAATATCATGTCGGGCATCTGGACCGCGTCCGGACCATCGAAGAAAAAATAAAAGAACAGGCCGGTCTCTTTTTGACCGGCAATGCCTACCGGGGCGTCGGCATTCCAGATTGCATTGAGCAGGCGGAAAGCGCCGCGGAAAACATTTTCAATTATTTGCGCTATTGTCATTCCCGCGAAAGCGGGAATCCATTTAGTCATTAAAGCAAAATGGATCCCCCGGTCAAGCCGGGGGATGACAGAGCTTTTAGTAGTATCGAGGAATCATATGAACATTGACCATCTCTTGATCATTGGTTTCGGGGCACCGGAAAGACAGGAGGATGTGCCCGAGTTTTTGAGGATTGTCACGCGAGGAGTGCCGGTGCCGGAGGCGCGCCTCCGGGAAGTGGCGCGCCATTACGAAGCCATCGGCGGTGGGTCGCCCTACAACCGGCATACCGCCCGTCTGGTGGAAGCCATGAAAGCAAAACTTCTGGACCGTTCGATTTCCTTGCCGGTATTGACGGGAATGCGTAACTGGCATCCCTTCATGAAGGACACCCTGGCAGAAATCAAAAAGAAAGGATTTCGAAAGGGCCTTGGGATTGTGCTTGCGCCTCACCATTCGGATGCCAGTTGGGACAAATACCTGCGGACGGTGGAAGAAGCAAAAAGAGAAATTGGCGTTGAAATCGAATATGAATACCTGCGGCCCTGGCATGATCATCCGGGTTTCATCGAAGCGCAAGCCGATCAGGTCAGCGGTATGAGAGGGGATGACATGCATCTTCTGTTTACCGCGCATTCCATTCCTGTGGAAATGGCGACAAAATCAAAATACGCGGAAGAAATCAAAGTTTCGGCTGAACTTGTGGCGAAAAAATTAAATCATAAAGAATGGAGTATTGCCTATCAATCCCGCAGCGGAAGGCCGGACCAGCCCTGGCTCGGGCCCGATGTGAATGCCGCGATCCGTGAACTTGCGGCTGCCGGAACGAAAACCGTGCTGGCCATCCCCATCGGTTTTCTTTGCGACAATGCGGAAGTGCTTTACGACCTGGATATCGAAGCCAAAGCCGTGTCCGAAAAAGCAGGAATGAAATACCGGCGGGCCTCGACCGTGATGGACCATCCTTCTTTCGCAGGCATGCTGGCCGAACTTGTGCGGGAGAAAATAAAATGAAAAATTACTGGCTCATGAAAAGCGAACCGGATGTTTATTCGATTGAGGATTTGAAACGGGACAAAACCACGTATTGGGACGGCGTGCGCAATTATCAGGCGCGGAATTTTTTACGCGACAAAATGAAAAAGGGGGATCTGGCGTTTTTCTACCACAGCAATGCCGAGCCTCCGGGTATTGCCGGGATCGCGGAGATTGTAAAAGAAGGTTATCCCGATCCAAGCGCCTTTGACCAGAAAGACATTCACTACGATCCTAAAAGCAAAAAAGAAAAACCCGCCTGGTTTGTAGTGGAAATCCGCTTCGTGAAAAAATTCAAGCGCCTGATTCCTCTCGACGAAATCCGCAAAGCCGCACGGCTTCAGGACATGGTATTGCTGCGAAGCGGGAGGCTTTCCGTTCAGCCCGTAAGTGCGTCGGAATGGAAAACGGTTCTTTCGCTGGCCGGCGCTTAAGGCTTTTAAACGATTTTTTCCGCCAGTTTGACGGGTTTGACGGCGGGTTTTACCGGCGGCGGGACCAATTCAGGAAGCTCCATCACTTTGACATCCGCGGGAAGCTCGAAGTCTGAGTCATTCATCTTGGGATCGAACTGAATATTTTTCAGTTCAATGAGAGTGATTCCGGCGGGGCTGTCGACCTCGATTTTTACGGGAAACTTCTTTTCCCGCCAGATCCAGGCCCTGGCATCGCGCCGGATGACCGGTTCCGTGTATTTATAAATATCGCATTCCACGCCGTTTACCTTCTCGGTTCCGCTTTTGACGGCATGATTCTTTTCGAGAAATTCAAGATAACGGGGGAGCTGGGCCGTGAGGTTGGTTTTTTCAATGGCTTTCGGCAGTTTGCTCGCTTCTTTCTGAAGCACATTGTAGCTGAAAGTGCCTTTGTCATTGTGAATGAGGACCAGTTTCATTCCATGAAATTCGGATTCGGCTCTCATGAGGTTGCCCTTGGATTGTACGTGGACCGTGGCAATGAGGTTGCCTTTGACTGAAACCTGTTGATCAAAACTCACATTTTGCGCAAGTGCAGACGGCAGGTTCAAAAGTAGGGGAAGAATGAGTAAGTTGATAAGCATTAAAAATTTCTTCATAAAGCCTCCAGTTTTTTCGCATTATACCAGAACCCCCCCATCTGTCACGAAAAAGGTAGCAAAAATAAATTTCCTGGATTCCATATTCCTTGAGGTTGTAGAACCGGGCGTATATAATACCCGCCTTATTCGGCTCCATTAGGAGGATAGTATAACGGCTCATTGCAAAATACGAATGTGGCGTAAAGCGGTTTCCTGGTTGGTCAGCAGGATTGCCAAGGCTTTCGGTTTTTCTGATCCCGTCAAGCTTTTTGCCCAGCTGCAATTATTTTCACAGCCTTCCGAAGTTGCCTTCCCGATCGAACTTTTGCGTTTTGGATTTTCACTTTATGGCCGCGGAATGATGAATTATTGCGCGATTCAGCATAACCTGGATTGGTTATGGCCCTATTGGGCTCAAGCGCAATTTAATCCTGCCAATATTGCCTTTGTGCCGCGTGCTTTTGCTCTTACGCATATCAATATCACCCATCGAAACTGGACGGCTCTCGGGGTGCCCGGATATGGTTGTTATCCTATTGTCGATCCGCGCGGATTGATTACGCCTTTCTATGATGGCTGGTCGATCGATGCATGGCTGATCGGAGAAGACGGAAATTTAATTCCCGCGAATCAGGAAAAAGTGGAGCACCGGCTTGTCCTCAAGCCTTTTCCAAAAGTTCATACCTCATCTACCCAAAATAATTCCAGACTTGTTTCCCCTGCCTGGGTCGAGAGAGAAAATGAACCGGCAGGCCCTTTTTTGCATGCCCGCTTTGAGGCAGGCTCGGAAAGTAAAAGCTGGCTTGCGATCGCGCTGCGGCCTTACAACCCCGAAGGCGTGAGTATCATCAATGATATTGAACTATTGCCGGGGAAAAAGGGCTGGCGGGTCAATAAAGAAAAAAATGTTTATTTTGATCAGTCTTGCGACCGGCATGTTTTTTCTCAATATCAAGAAGGAGATGTCTATTCCAAGCTGCCAGAGCCGGATCATTTGCCGGGTGTGCACTGCCGGGTAGGATTGCCCACCGCCGCGGCCCTTTTTGAGATAAAGCCCGGGCAAACCCGTGAAGTCGCAATTTGTATTTCTCTCGAAAAGGAAAACGCTGAGAAATTCACCGTTTTTCCGGAGGCGGCTGCCGCAACGGCAGCCTTATGGCGTAAAAATCTCCAGCACGTGCCTTTGCCTGTTTTTCCGAACGATCAATTCCGGTTTTTATACGAAGCATCCGTGCATACGCTGGTCCTTCATTCGCCATTCGAAATTTTTCCGGGACCTTTCACCTACAAGCATTTTTGGTTTCGTGACGCAGCATTCATCTCCTATGCGCTGCTTTGCGCGGGTTTTCCGGAAAGAGTCGAAAAAGTCATTGATTCCTTTTTGGGCCGTCAAAAAAAATCCGGCTATTTTTGTTCCCAAGACGGGGAATGGGATTCCAACGGGCAAGTGCTGTGGATCATGCGAAAATTTTGCGAAATGACCGGAAGTTCTCCGAAAGCCGGATGGAAAAAGCCTGTTCTCCGGGGCGCCCGCTGGATCAGGCGCAAGCGTATTTGTGAAAAAACAGAGTGCGCTCACCAGGGGCTTTTTCCGGCTGGATTTAGCGCCGAATATCTCGGCCCCAATGATTTTTATTATTGGGATGATTTCTGGGGAGTCCAGGGGCTTGATTCCGCAGCCTGGTTATTGAAACAATACCGCGAAACGGAAACTGCTCAAGAATTCGAAAAAGAGTCCGTTGATTTTCTCACGAGCATTGAAACAAGCCTGAAAAGCAATCGCTGCAAAAATAAACCTGCGATGCCGGCCTCGCCTTACCGGCGCCTGGATTCGGGAGCAATCGGGTCCCTTGCTGCCGGATATCCTTTGCGGCTTTTGCCGGAACAGGATGCGCGGTTAGTCTCAACCATTGATTATTTAGCCGAAAATTATTTTGTGAAGGGCGCTTTTTTTCAGGACATTGCGCATTCCGGCATGAATCCTTATCTTACGCTTCATATGGCTCAAAATATGCTGCGTGCCGGGGATGCGCGTTACTGGAAGGCGGTTCAGACTGTCGCCGATTTGGCCAGCCCTACCGGCCAGTGGCCGGAAGCGATTCATCCCCAAACTTTGGGCGGATGCATGGGCGACGGGCAGCATGCCTGGGCTTCGGCGGAATGGATAATGATGATCCGGAATATGTTTGTGAGAGAAGAAGCCGATAAATTGATTCTATGTTCTGGAATTCCCGGCGTTTGGCTTGAGTCCAGGCGAGTCCTTGCCTGGGGACCTGCGCCGACCGAGTTTGGAAAGGTACAAGTCCATTTACGCTGCACGGAAGAAGAAATTATCATCGAATGGCAGGGAACCTGGCATCAAGCTGCTCCCAAAATCGAAATCCGCCTGCCCGGTTTCACTCCTCTTCATCCCGCTATGACCGCCAACAGCATTACTTTCCCGCGTTAGGCCTGGGATGCTTTTTGCATTGAATTCCGGTATGAAGCGCTTTCTTCCTCTTCTTCTGCTCTTTTTTGGGATTGTGGCCCTGGCCGTCACGCAAAAAGCCCTTCTTCTGTCATTTCTGCAAACGGCCCTCGAATGGATCGGCCGGCAGGGGATATTGGCGCCCGTGCTTTTTGTGTTATTTTTTATGGTGGGAACTTCGCTTTTGCCGATGCTGGCCTTGATGATGGGAGGCGGCTTGCTATTCGGTATTCCCTGGGGCGTGATGTACGTTTCCGCCGGCTGTACACTTTCCGCTGCCCTTGCTTTTCTCATTGCCCGGAATTATTCCCGCGATTGGGCCATGAAAAAAATCAAAAAAAATTTTTATCTGCAGGTCATGGATGAAACGGTTCAAAAAGCGGGATGGAAAATGGTGATTTTGACACGGTTGACGCCTGTTTTTCCCTTCACGCTTCTCAACTACACTTATGGGCTTAGCCGCATCAAATTCAGAGACTATATTTTAATCACCTGGATCGGGATGCTGCCCGGCGTTTTCCTGAATGTTTATCTGGGGGCGGTGACAGGCAGTTTGCTGGGGCTTAAAAACAGGACTCCGAGCCTGGCCGAATGGATTGGTTTTGCCATCGGGACAATCGCCTCTTTGACTGCCACTTTTTATATGATAAAGCTGATCCGAGAAACGGTGAAACGAAAATCAAAGTCCAAAACCCCGCAGGCCCCTACTGCTTGAACCCCGGTTGACTCCGTTATCCCCTGCAAAGAATCGCGTTCGATTGCGAAGATTGCCAGACAGGGGATTTTCTGGTAGAGTTCCCTTGATGGCGAGGAGGATTTATCTATGAGTATGCCGGGCCCGTTGGAAATGGTGGTAATCTTGCTGGTGATTTTGGTTCTTTTTGGAGCCAAAAGGCTGCCTGAAATGGGCCGCGCACTTGGCGAAGGAATTCGTGAGTTCAAAAAAGCCATCAAACAGGCCTCCTCGGATGACTCCTCTGAATCCGAAAAAAAGAAACCCTCCTGAAAAACTCAAGAACCTCTAGCCCGCATCCTCCGCGCGCGCCTAAACGTCCTCACACGGTTTCCTTTCAAAATCGCCAATGGGAAGACCCCTATTTTTGGCTCCGTGAACGGGAAAGTCCAGAAGTCCTCGAATACCTGAAAGCGGAGAATGCTTACACCGAAGCCGTCATGAAAGAGACGGTTTCCTTGCAAGAGAAGCTCTATCAGGAAATGCTCTCGCGCATTCAGGAAACGGACCTCTCGGTTCCCGTCAGGCGTGGAGATTATTTTTATTACACCCGGACTGAAAAGGGGAAGCAATATCCGGTTTATTGCCGGAAGACAGTTGGGAACTCGGAGATCCTTCGCTGCGCTCAGGATGACAACGGTGGAGTGGAAGAAATCCTTCTTGATATGAATGAGCTGGCGAAAGGCCATGGCTATTTCAGGCTGGGCGCTTTCCGGGTGAGCCCGAGCCAGCAGCTCTTGGCTTATTCCACCGATGTCACGGGCGCCGAGGAATACACGCTCTATGTCAAAGATCTGGAGAGCGGGAAGCTTCTTCCTGAAAAAATCGAGAAAACTTATTCCAGCCTCGAATGGGCGGCTGACAATCGCAACCTTTTTTATAGCGTGCTGGACCCGGCCAAAAGGCCTTACCGGTTATACCGGCATGAGCTCGGCACCGAGGCTGCCCGCGACGAGCTTGTTTTTGAAGAAAAAGACGAAGCTTATTTTTTGGGGCTTTATAAAACCAAAGACCGTGAGTTTCTGGTGCTGGACCTTGCCAGCAAAATTTCTTCTGAAATTCACTTCCTGAAAGCGGACAATCCGCGCGGAAATTTTAAAATCATGCAGCCGCGCGAACCTGATTTTGAATATTCGATCGAACATTATCAGGGCCGCTTTTTGATCATGACCAATCACCGGGCAAAAAATTTCAAACTTGCGGAAGCGCCTGTCGCTTCTCCGGAGCGGGAAAACTGGAAAGACCTGATTCCGGCGCGAGCGGGCGTCAAAATTGACGGCCTCGATGTTTTTAAGGATACCCTTGTCGTTTATGAGCGCGAACAGGGGCTTCCGAAAATCCGGGTCATGGACTGGGCATCCTCCGAAGTTCATTATCTTTCATTTGATGAGCCGGTTTACCATGCCGAAGCCGGGCAGAATCCGGAATTTGAATCCCGGACGCTTCGCTTTGAATATACCTCACTTGTCACGCCGCATTCGGTTTATGACTATGATCTCCGGAAACGCACACGGGAACTGAAGAAACAGCAGCCTGTGCTTGGGGGATACGATCCAGCGCAATATGCCTCTGAGAGAATTTTTGCGGTTGCGCCGGATGGGGTGCGGGTGCCGGTTTCGCTTGTTTACAAAAAAAGCGAAAAAAGGGGACAGTCCCCGGAAAACGGGGACAGTCCCAAGACGGGGGACAGGCCGCTGTTGCTCTACGGCTATGGGTCTTACGGGATTTGTATCGACCCGGATTTTTCGAGTGTGCGTCTAAGTCTTTTGGATCGCGGCTTTATTTTTGCGATTGCGCATATTCGCGGAGGCGGGGAATTGGGGCGTCCCTGGTATGAAGACGGAAAATTCCTCAAGAAAAAAAACACGTTTCATGATTTTATTGCGGCGGCCGAACATTTGATCGGCGAGAAATACACGCAACCGGACAAGCTGGCGATTTCCGGCGGCAGCGCGGGCGGGCTTTTGATGGGCGCGGTTGCGAACATGCGGCCTGGTCTTTTCAAGGCGGTGGTTGCTCATGTGCCGTTTGTGGATGTGGTCAATACCATGATGGACCCGTCTTTGCCGCTGACTGTCACGGAATATGATGAATGGGGAAATCCAAATCAAAAGGAATCTTTTGACTACATCCGCACCTATTCCCCCTATGACAATATTGAGCCCGGGGATTATCCCAATATGCTGATCACGGGCGGCCTCAATGATCCGCGCGTGCAGTATTGGGAACCCTCCAAATGGATTGCCCGGCTCCGCGAATTTCAAACCGGGCGAAATCTTCTGCTCCTCAAGATGGATATGGGGTGGGGGCACAGCGGTCCTTCCGGCCGGTATGACGCGCTCCGGGATATTGCCTTCGACTACGCCTTCCTATTAATGGTATTCGGCCTGTCCGAATAACCTCTTTTTCTTTTCTTAAGGCTTTAATTACCTATTTTTGCCCGGTTTTCAGATTTTTTTTCGTTTTTTTAAGCCCGCCCCGTTGCACATATGAAAAACGCCGTGCATACTTAAGTTTAGAATGAAAAAACAGGAATCTCCGGATGGAACTGAATAAAAAAATTCTCGAATCAAAAATTCTTATCATTGACGATGACATGTCGGTGGGCATGACGCTTGAGGAATTGCTCAAGGAAAATGACTACAGCCTGATCCGCACTATTTCCGATTCCCGTGAAGCCGAAACCGTCTACCGGCAATTCAGCCCCGATCTGGTTCTTCTGGATATCCGGATGCCGCATATGGATGGTTTCGAGGTGATGGATCGCCTGAAGACCGTCGATCCCCAGAGTTTCGTTCCTATCCTGGTTTTGACCGGAGAAAGCGATGAATCCCTCTGTTTGCGCGCGCTAAGCTCCGGCGCGACGGATTTTTTAAATAAACCTTACAAGGTTTCGGAAGTGCTTGCCCGGATTGGCAATTTACTCCAGGTCCGGCAGCTTCACCGCGAGCTCGAACAGAAGAAAGGTTTTTTCGAAGACAAGGTCAAAGACCGTACGGAACAGTTGCGCAAATCCATTGAAGACCTTGACAAAAAGAACCTGCAGGTCAAAGAAGCCTATATTGAAACCATTTATTGCCTGACGCGCGCCACGGAATTCAAAGACGAGGAAACGGCCGATCATGTGAAAAGGCTTTCGCTTTTTTCTTCCATGCTTGGCAAGGAGATCGGATTGAGCGAAGCCCAGGTGGAGCTTTTGCTTTACGCCAGCCCCATGCATGACATCGGTAAAATCGGCATTCCCGATAAAATTTTGTTCAAGAGTTCAGGGCTGGATGAGGAAGAATGGAAATCGATGAAAAATCATCCCCTGATCGGATATGACATTCTCAAGGATTCCCACGCGCCGGTGCTGAAACTGGGCGCCATTATCGCGCTCAATCATCATGAACGCTGGGACGGGACCGGATATCCCCGTGGATTGAAGGGAGAAGAGATTCCGATCGAAGCAAGAATCCTGGCTTTGGTGGATGTGTATGACGCGCTGCGCAGCAAACGCCATTACAAGGAACCCTTCTCCCATGAAAAAGCCTGCAAGATCATCCTCGAAGGGGACGGACGGGTAAAACCCGAACACTTTGACCCCAAACTTCTCGAGGCCTTCCGTAGAATCGCCCACGACTTTGAAAGAGTTTTTGACGAAAATAATCATTAAGCTCTCTTCAAAATACTTCCTTGCCGCGATGAAACAGGGTAGAATCACTTTTCTTTAAAAGGAGAAATAATGGCCGCACGGCCTTCCCGGAAACTGCATTTTTCAATCATCATTTTTTTTGTATGCCTTCTCTTCACCGGGGTGGCATGGGACCATTATTTTAATTCTGCGGTTCAAATCGACCGCAAAATCGTAAGCAATCTGATCCTTCTGATGGGAACCCTTTTTTCTTTTTCCGCAAGTCTCTTTGTCTGGTCGCTGGAATCCCGCCAGAGTTATCTCGAAAAAGAAGTGGTGCGCCGTACCGAAGAACTTGTCCGGCAGGAAAAAGAAACAATTGCCGCGGATGCCCGGGCGGACGAAGCCCACAGGCGTCGGAAGGAAATCGAGCAAGCTTATCATCAGCTGGAAGAGGCGCAGGAGCGTTTGATTCAATCGGAAAAAATGGCTTCCATCGGCCGGGTAGTGGCGGGTGTCGCGCACGAATTGAAAAATCCTCTCATTACGCTGAATGGCTATGCGGACCGCCTGCTCGAGGGGCCATCCGGCGGGCAGGAGCGGCAATTCATGGAAGTCATCAATCACCAGGCCAAGCGATGCCAGCGGACAGTGCAGGACCTTTTGACTTACGCGCATCAACAACCCTTGCAGCTGGAGTCCATTGATCTGGTTTTACTCATGGATCGGGTGCTTGCAGAAATGCCTCCGGAGTTCCAAAAGGCCGGAATAGAAATCGTCAAAAATTTTTCCGCGCCTGCGATGGTCATCCAGGCGGACGGCTCGCAGCTGGAGCGGGTTTTCAGCAATCTCCTCACGAATGCCTGGCATGCCCTGGAAGAAGCAAAAGGGAACAGGCGGCTCACTTTCAGCGGCGGCCTTCTCGAAAAGGCGTGTGAAATTTCCCTGACGGATAACGGCGGGGGCATTGAAAAAGAGAATCTGGATAAAATTTTCGATCCGTTTTTCACGACAAAACCTGCGGGCAAAGGCACGGGCCTTGGTTTAAGCCTGTGCTACGGGATTATCCGGAAACACGGAGGCAAAATTGAAGTGACGAGTGAGAAAGGAAAAGGCACTACTTTTTCCATCCAGCTCCCGGAAACACCCCCGAAACACCAAGTTACATGATGCCTCCGGAGTAATATGCTGGATATCAATCGTTACCGCCTTCCCGGCTTCGAAAAACGATTTTCCCGCCAGCGCCTGGACCGGGCCTTGCTGGTTGTCCTTCAAGCCCAGGGAAAATCAAGAAGCGCCGCCGAAGAAAGTTTGAAGGAAATGCGAGAGTTGACTTCGTCGGCCGCGATTCATGTGCTGGAGGTTGTTACCGGCCAGGTACCAAATCCCAGCCCGAAATATTTTATACGCGAGGGAAAACTGACGGAGTTAACCGCTGCGGCCAAAAATTTTAAAGCGAATGTCCTCATCTTCAATGTGGATTTAACGCCGGGACAGATGGGAAATATCGAGGCCTTTACGAAAGTTCCGGTGCTTGACCGCACCGGGCTTATTCTTGAAATTTTTGCGCGCCGCGCCCAATCCAGAGAGGGAAAACTGCAGGTTGAACTTGCACAGCTTCATTACGCGCTGCCGCGGATCGGCGGGCTCGGCGTGGTGATGTCCCGGCTGGGCGGCGGTATCGGCGGCCGAGGGCCAGGGGAACAGGAACTTGAGCATGACCGGCGCAAAGTGCGCAACCGTATCCGGCAGGTCAAGTTGGAGATTGAAAAAGTCCAGAAGCACCGCGAACTGATCCGTTCGGGAAGAAGGCGGAAAAATTTTATCACGGCCGCCATTGTGGGTTACACGAATGCAGGGAAGTCGACGCTTCTGAATGCGCTTACTGCCGGGGGAAGTTATGTGGCAGACAAAATGTTCGCCACCCTGGATCCGGTCACGCGCGCGGAATCCATCAATAACCGTTCCACGGTTCCGGGTTCCAGGGAACCCGGGGGAAGCGGCTCTGAAATTTTATTCATTGATACTGTCGGTTTTTTGCGCGATCTTCCCCATGGGATTGTCGAGGCGTTTCATGCGACACTCGAAGAAGTGGCGCAGGCGGATCTTTTGATCCATGTTCTGGATGTTTCTTCCCCCCAAGCGCGGGAAATGAAAAAAGACGTCGAAAAAGTGCTGCAGGAAATCAAAGCGGATGGAAAGCCGGTGGTTTTGGCGCTCAATAAGGCGGATCTTTTAAAAGAGGAAGAACAGAGCCAGGCCGGCATCGAGTGGCCGGACGGTATTTTAATCTCGGCAAAAGAAAAACTCGGATTCAAGGGCCTGCTTGCAAAAGTCGAGACGGCGGTTGTATGATTAGGTGTCATTCTGAGGCCAGAGGCCGAAGAATCTAACAGCAGATCCTTCGCTTCGCTCAGGATGACACGAGTTTGATTAAGTGTTTGAGTAAGCATTTGGAGAAATAGTCAATGGATGAAGGCTGCTGGAAAAACTGCAGTATTTGCAAAAAACCCATTTCCTTTGGCGCCAGCTATTATCTCTGCTCGGTCAGCACTTGCCGGAATAAAAGAGTGGGGCTGGTTTTCTGCACCTTGCTTTGCTGGGACGGGCATTTGGGTTTTGCCAATCATCGCAGTTCTTATGCCGAGGAAGAAACCGCGCCTGCGGGTTGATCCCGAAAGGAGAGGCTATGGAAAGAGTTGCCGTAAAATCACGTGATATTGCCATCGTGGGATATGATCCTGCGACGCAAGCGCTTGAAATTGCGTTTCGAAACGGGGGAGTTTACCGTTATTCCCATGTTCCGGCTGAAATTCATCAGAATCTCATGAGTGCCGCTTCTCATGGAACTTATTTTAATCAAAACATCAAAGACCGTTATTCCTGCAGCAAGGTAGCCTGACCTTTATGACAACTCGTGACTTGCTTCAACTGAAACGAAATTGTGAAGCCGTTGAGATTCCGAGCGGAAAAAAGGCGGAACTTCTCGAAGGCACCGAAGTCTGGATCATGCAACAGCTGGGCGGCGCGTTCACGGTGGTCACGCATCAGGGCCTGATGTACAGCATCGCCGGTAAAGATGCCGAAGTCCTGGGCCAGGAAGTTCCTCCGGAAATCAAAGCTGTCAGTGAAATGACGGACAAGACGGTTGAAGAAAAAGTCTGGGCCCATTTGCGTACCTGCTTTGACCCTGAAATTCCGCATAATATTGTGGACCTGGGGCTTATTTATGAATGCAAGATTGAAGATGCCGAGGGCGGCAAGCGGGTCGAGATCCAGATGACGCTCACCGCACCCGGCTGTGGAATGGGAGACTGGCTGCGCCAGGATGTGCGCAATAAAATTTTGAGTCTTTCCGAAGTGAAGGAATGTTTTGTCGAAGTCGTTTTCGATCCTCCCTGGGACCGCAGCCGCATGCATCCCGCCCTTCGCCGCGAACTGAATTAACATTTATGGCATTTTCTGATCAATCCCTGACGGTCCTCGGTGTTTTTCTGCTTGGCCTGGGCCTGAATCTCACGCCCTGCGTTTATCCGATGCTCTCCGTAACGCTTTCTTTATTCGGCGTACGGCAGGAAACCAACCGTTCCAAAGCATTCCTGAAAGCGCTTGTTTATGTGCTGGGGATGGCCACGATGTACACCGTGCTTGGCACCATCACCGCTTTCACGGGCGGATTTTTCGGCGCAATCCTTCAGAATAAAATTGTTTTGATTGCGGTGGCGCTTCTCCTGGCCGGCCTGGCGCTTAGCATGTTCGGGGTTTACACGTTTCAACTGCCTTCGCAACTGGTGAACAAGTTTGCCGGGAAGCGGGGGACGCATCTGGCCGGAATTTATGTATCGGGACTTCTTGTGGGAGTTTTTGCCGCGCCCTGCATCGGTCCGCCGATTCTTGCGCTGCTTGCCTTTGTGGGGACCAAAGGCGATCCGCTCTTTGGCCTGTGGATTTTCTTTGTCCTCTCGCTTGGCCTCGGCACGCCTTACCTCATTCTTGGAACTTTTTCCCATTTGATCAGCCGGCTCCCGAAATCCGGCGTATGGCTGGTATGGATGGAACGGCTCTTTGGCGTTGTCCTGCTCTCCCTCTCGGCTTTTTATTTGATTCTGGCGGTAAGTCCGTCTCATTTGAAATGGCTTGTTCCGCTGGCCCTTACGGGCGGAGGGGGTTACCTTGGATTCATCGAAGAGTCAAAAAAATATTCTCCGGGTTTCGTTCGCTTTAAACGAATCGCAGGGGCGGTTGCGATTGCCGCCGGCATGGCTCTTCCTGCTTTCGGGCCCAAGGAAAGCGTTCGGTGGGAAAAGTACAGCCCCGCGGCCCTTGAAGAAGCGGCCCAAAACAAAAAACCGGTGGTGATGGATTTTTATGCGGATTGGTGCATTCCATGCCATGAGCTGGATCAGTTTACCTACAGCAATCCCAAAGTTATTCGCGCCCTTGACCGCTTTGCCCGGATCAAAGTGGATTTGACGTCCTCGGATGATCCCTCGGCGGAAAAGATCATCGAGAAATTCGAAATTGCGGGCGTGCCGACGATTCTTTTTCTGGATTCCACCGGAAAGGAAGTAAAGAAAATCCGGACGCCAGGTTTTGTCGATGCGAAAGAATTTCTTGCGCTGATTGACGAGCCACAATTAAAGTAAAAGCTTACAATTGATTCCCGCTAGGCTGAAAAATCAGGCTTGAATCAAAAAGTTCTCCGTTTAATCCGCCCGCCTTTCAAACGCGCTACTCTCCAGGGCGAACTTCTTTTTCAAGCTATCTCCCGCTAGTCATTGATTGTTCATCTTCCTTTCTTTTATCCGTAATCGCTTTGTTTTCAAGAGGATGCGAAGGTTCTATTTTTTACGATAAAAAAAGGGCCCGATGCCTTGTTTTTTCCTGAAAGGCCGGGTAAGGTTGAGTTAGTAACTCATTTTAAGATGTTGGAGCGCGGAAGACGGTTTAATAAAAATTTAAAAGAAGGAAAAAATGATTAAAGCAAACGAAAAAATCAAACACAAGGTAATGGCCGGAATGATGGCATTCTTGCTAGGTCTGATGCCTGTGAATTCTGTGCCCCAGGCCGTAGGCGAAACCGCACCTCAATTCGGACCTTTGACCGGCAGTACAGCTCCGGCGGTGAGCTCGGTTCAACCTGCAAGTACGGTCCAGTCCGTGAGCACGATTCAACCTTTGAGTAATACGGTTCAGTTTTTGAGCACCACGAATCAAGTCACATCGGGGACATCCGCATCTACGTTTGCGCCGCTCCAGATAATTTCACCGGTAAGAGTGATCACTCCTGTGTCTGTGATCCAGCCGGTCAAGACGGTTTCAGTTGCGCCCTCAACGTCCTCCGGGTCAGGAACAACGCCGGTGAATGTGGTTTCGATAGCGCCGTCAACGGCATCAGGTTCGGGAACAACGCCGGTGAATGTCGTTTCGGTAGCTCCGTCAACGTCCTCCGGTTCAGGAACAGCGCCGGTGAATGTGGTTTCGGTAGCGCCGTCAACGTCCTCGGGGTCAGGAACAACGCCGGTGAATACGGTTTCGATAGCTCCGTCAACGGCATCCGGGTCAGGAACAACACCGGTGAATGTAGTTTCGGTAGCGACCTCAACGGCATCGGGGTCAGGAACAACGCCGATTGATGTGGTTTCGGTTGCGTCGTCAACAGCATCGGGTTCGGGAACAACGCCGGTGAATGTGGTTTCGGTAGCGCCGTCAACGGCATCGGGGTCAGGAACAACGCCGATTGATGTGGTTTCAGTAACGTCAACGGCCTCCGGATCGGGAACAACGCCGGTGAATGTGGTTTCGGTAGCGTCGTCAACGGTATCGGGGTCAGGAACAATACCGGATAATATTATTCCGGTGGTGCCGGCTACCGATGTTACAACTGTCGTTATAACGCCGTCACCCTCACCCTCTGCGAGCGTGTCCCCATCGCCGTCACCATCAGCATCCGCGAGCGTGTCACCATCGCCTTCGCCATCAGCATCCGCGAGCGTGTCACCATCGCCTTCACCCTCAGCATCCGCGAGCGTGTCACCATCGCCTTCGCCATCAGCATCTGAGAGCGCGTCACCATCACCTTCACCGTCGGCCTCTGATTCTCCGTTGCCGGAGGATTCGTCCTTGTCGCCAGACTTGTCTTCATTCAGTGATTCCATATCGAGTCCCGCCGGGTCTGAAGGCGGAGGCGGCGGCGGGGGGGGAGGTGGTTCTTCA
>CAYGIT010000024.1:13581-24143 GCA_964349955.1 uncultured bacterium | reverse complement strand
GTACGGCATCGCAAGCACGGATATTCAGGCGCAGGAAATCAAGACCTGGCGGGATGACAAGCAAAAAACCGCGTTGGAAAAACTGGAAACTGTAATTGCCGGAATAGACCCTAAATCCGGAAAAATTTTCAACGACAGGATCGTTCATCTTGACACTCAAATCAAGCAGCAGCGGATGATCGAGACCGCCACGGCTAAAGTTCAAAGCGGCGCCGAGCTCACAGACGAAGATTTAAGGAGAATTAACAAGGGATTGTCGCCTATGCAGAAAGCGGATTTACAGGATACGTTCAGGCTCGCGGGACGGGCTGATTTGGCCAGTAAAATCACCTGTTCGAATTGTATGATCGCGGGAACGCAGATCGCGACGAATCCTCTCTTGCAATCGGAATTTCAGGAGGAACTCGGGCAGCGCGTGGCGGCGGCGATTGAGGCCGATCCTTCGGCAAGCTTTCAGGCGGTGGCCGACCGGACTGTAAGAAACGAGGCTTGGGATGCCGTGAGCAATGCGGATTTGGCGGGGCGGCCTTTGGCCGAACAGCAACAAATTCTGAATAATGTTCAGGCGATGATGAAAGCCAGTCTGGCGCAGATGAAGGCCGTGGCCGTATCGAATGCCAAAGCGGCGCAAATCATGCAAGCCGTTGAAAAATCGTTGGGGCATATTGAAAAAGAAATCGAATTAATGATGCCGGTCCATGAGGCGCTGAATCAGGCCGTCAAGAACGGGGAGCTTACCCCGTCGCAGGCCCGCGCTATTTTGCGCCGGACCGCCCTCACGCTCGCGCCGAAACTGGATTCAAATTCAAACGGAAACAGGATCCTTGCGGAGATCATGAACGGACAGCGTGATGTGCAATTGCCCCAGGCCGTCTGGCAGGCGTTGATGCAATTGGAAACCCCGGGACTCATGGGCAATGTGGGCGGCGCGCAGCAGGCCCTTGCGGGTTTGGGGCTGACAAATAGCGAAGCCGCGGCATTGATGGGCCTGAATTTAAATTCTGCCGTAAAGAACCAGGACCTTCAGGCCCTTGGGTTGAGCCCGGAATCAATCCGGAAAATAGCAGGGATTGTCAGCACACCTGAAGGCGCGCAAAAATTGTCTGAAGCGCTTGAAACCATTCAAAGTTTCAATACGCAATTGGCCGGGCATACGGCCGCACTCGGCCTGATCGACGCTCTCAACCGGCTTCCTGTCGTGTCATCTCCAGATGTTTCTGTCGGGGAGCTCCGGGACAATTTTCTAAACACCGCCGCCCGTCAAATTGATGAAGCGCTCAAAATGGCCCAAAATCCCGATGTGGATAAAAATTCGGAAGCCTACCGCCGCGTGATGACGGATGTTCTGGCCAACCTTCTCGCCACGACTCAAGAGGCGGCCAATGGCACCCAGCTTACGCCCGAAGAGCATGTCAAGAAAGCGGAGTTTATTGCCGGTGCCCTGAAAACAATCAATGATTTTGCCAAGGCGCTCGGTCTGAATATTTCCGAGGTCACGGCGCTTCAAGACAGAGTCCGGGACCTTGCATCGTCCTGCTCAATTTGCACCGCCGTTCTGGCGCGGAATAGAAGATCGGTGGAAGAAGCAAGAACCCTTTTGGGAGTATTGGCGGAGACCGGCCTTGCGGAAAGAGGCGAAGTGACTGGTTTGGATCAATTGACGCCGGCGCAGTTAAAAGAAGTGACAGCGCCGATTATGGTTTCTCAAGGCACGGATGCTCAAGAGCTGATTCGCGCGGGCGCGGATACCGGACTTCTTTCTCTCGTCCTTGGAGCGGCCCAAAAGCCGGCCGCGCTCAAACAGGCCAAAGCGCTTATGGTTCTTGCGACACCCGGCGCGGACCGTGAGGCGCAAATCACAGCCCTGCAAAACGCGGCCGATATCAGCCGGAGCGATGCGGAACTTGCGTTGAAGAATGACTCTACGGCGGTCCAAAAGGCCGCGGAAGATCTTTTGAAGAATCCTTCCAAATCATTCCCGAACGGCCAGGCGGACAAAACGGTTTTGAAACAACAGGTCTTGGGGATTCCGGGTGTGCTTAAGAATCATATTCAAAATACCGCGGGGCAAGTGCTTGCTGAAGTCACAGCCGCGAAAGCGGAACAGCCCGCCAAGAGTGGAAAGCCTCAAGAGGCCGCTCCTTCCTATAAGAAACCGATCAAGATCCTTACGGATTTATCGAAAGAAATGGCAAAAATAGTGCAAGACTACGGCGGAAATCCGGACACAAGAAAAGTGGCCCTTAAAGCGGCGCCAAGAATTAACGAGGCGATTACGGCGTTAAAGAATGGAGACGGCGAAACGGCGCTGACAATCCTCAAAGATGTGCTGGAGAATCCGGCGGATTTGAGTACAGAAGTCCTGACAACCAGGACTCAAGATGAGTTGGATCTACCGCTGCATCATTTGACCGGAAAAGAAAAGATCGACGCCATTGTCAATGAGCTTGAAGCCAGGACCAAAGCGGAGTCAGCAGCAGCCGTCAATCCGGTTCAGGCGCTGAACGCGCGTCAAGTGGAAACACTTGCGCTCGCGACGGTGACCGCCGTTTTAAATGCATTGCACCCTGACGCGAATGTTTCACAAGTGATGGAAGCATTCAAATTATTGGACCGCGAAAACCAGGCGGATAATCTTTCTTCGGCCCTGATTGGCCAGGTGCTGGCGGCGCTGAACGCGAAAGCCGCGGCTTTATTGAGCGATTCAAAAAATGTGGAAGTGGTCGTGGCCCGTGAATATGCCGCTCAATTACTTGAAAAATATCCGGCAAGCGCCAGCAATGCCATGGAAACCGATGCCGTGCAAAGGCTTTTCGCACGGGCCGCCGTAACGGCCGCGAAAAAAGCTGCCGCGGCGGTGTTTAACGCTCAAGGAGAAATAAAAGCTCTTTTGGACCTTGCCGGCAGGGCTTTGCAGAATAATGGCCCGGAATTGCAACAAACCCTTCTTAACCGGGCGCAAGCGAAACTCGATGCTCTCCCGGTCGCGCAAGACAATCTCAAAAAAATTACCGAAGCCGCCCGGCAATCCAAAGCCCTCCAACCCGAAGAAATTAAAACCCTGGACAGGGAGCTCGCGGAAGTCCGAGAAGGAGTTAATCCCAAAAAAGTTCAAGACTCAATTAACCAGGCCCGTATCGCCAAACGCGTAGAACGCAAAGCGCCTGCCGGGTCGCGCGTGAATGCGGCAGAAATCCTTCCCGTGTCAATGACCTCGGAAGCGGAAAAACCTTTGTCCCTCGTTCAAGCATCCGAAAAAGTAGAACCGGCGGCTGTGTCCGCAACTGCTGTGGCGACGGAGAATCAAACAAGTGTTACGAATGTCAATGCCGTGAAGAAGGCGGCTTTGCCGGTGGTGAGCATGGAGGAACTAAATTCGCAGCTCGATCAGGCGGTAACCGCCGGAATTTTGAGTGAAACGGAAAAAGCAATGATTCAATCGACACTCGTCGGCATCGCTGACGGAACCGTGAAGAATGTGAAAAATAATGCCTTAACAACGATTTTGCAAATGAATGCCGAGCTGTCGGAGAGTCTGAAGAAACTGCTGAAGACCGCGCTTATGCAGGCGGCAGCACAAACACCCGAAGTTAAAGCCGCTGCCCCGGCTGTTGCGCAAGCTTCAGCTGTGGCTGTGCAACCTCAGAAATTCAAACTACCGGCTTTAGCAGAAACACAGGCTGCCGGAGTCTCGGCCGAGCAGGTAAAACAAGACCTTACGGCCCTTAAAAAGGACCTTTCAGCGAATATTCGAAGCAATGGGATTGAAGGAGTTGTGACGGTGAGCGTCAAAAAGACGGGCGATGGAATTGTTTATACGATTACAGGAAGCAATGGCAAACAGTTTCAACTTCAATCTCCGGCGGCGAAAGAATCCGTTGTTAAAACGCGCGTTAATTCTCTCGATAAAACCATAGTTAATCCAAAAGCACTGCAAAAACCGGTTGTCAATTTAGGCCAGGAATTGGCCCAAGCGGTTGCCAAAAATGATAAAGCCGCTGTCATCCAGGTTTTGAAAAAAATGCAGGCAACGAATTATCAGGAAATGGCTCAATGGAGCCATTCGGATTTTGTGCGGTTTCTGGATTCCATTACCGGGGCCCTCTCGAAAATGGGGTATTTGGGGAATCGCGCTGCCGAAAATTCATTGTTGAGCGCCATTGAAAACGTTCATACCGCCATGATGAAGCATCTGCAGAGTAATCCGAAAACAAAAATGACGAATATCCATGCTCTTGATTATATGTTTGACCTTCGTCAGGCCATGGTCGACCGCACGAACACCCTTTTGGCCGGACTTAACAGCAAGAACCCGAAAGTGCAGGCCGTAGCCCGGAATTATTTTAAAGATTTATTACTGATAAGGGCTGAACGAAAAGGGGAGCTTCAGGAAAAGAATGGAAATTATGAGATCAAGCGAAATGGGCGGGTCGAGGCCCGGCATTCAAAGGAATATGTCAACGCGATTGTCGCGGAGGCGAAATTTAATAAAAAATATAAAAATGTTTATTTTTCAGAAGATTCGGAATATGACCTGAAGGGTTTTTTTCTTAACCTGGTTTATGGACCTGAGCAGGCAATGGGCTTTTCAGGATTCACCTTCGGCGCGGGAATGGTACCCGTTTCAGTATCCCTTAAAGAAAACGCAATGCTTCATGAATCGGTGCATATTGATTTCGCGATCAAAGCCGGCCTTATTGACTATGAAAATATTCAGAAAGCGGATAGAGCAAAGATTGATTTGCTTGATGAAGTGAATGCTTATTATCAGGAAGCAGTTTCGGCCCAAGGAAATGCAAAAGATGCTCTACCGGATACTGAATGGGAAAATCTGAAAACGCGGGTTCAACGTTACCCTGCGGATTTTGGCAAAACGGGTAAGGAAGAAAAGAATCTTAAAAATCTCGTTGCTCAGGCTTTTAATGTTCTGAAAATTCTCACGCAGGCCGGCCTTAGCCGTAAAGACATCCGCGCGCTTTTGATTGAAATCGCCAGCCGCGGCGGCGATATCACCGATCTTGCGAAGCTTGGTACGAAGGAATATGGAAGTAAGGCTCCCGCGACCGCTGAACTGGAACAGACCAGCAGTTGGCTTGGATGGCTCACTACTTCAAAAGCACAGGCAGACAAAATCAATCAATACCGGGCTGCGGTGGCAAAAGAAGCCAAACAAATTTTGTCACAAGCAAGCGCGCGAAGTGAACTTGTCCAAAATCAAAAAGCCCAAGCTCGCCGCTCGGAGGTCAAAACAGCCGCTCCCGCAGTGGAGGAATTAAAAGCTATTGAAGAGGCCCTTCGCCTATCGGGAGTAGCAGTCAATCCAAATGTCCTCGATCAGCTTAAGGGATACGTTGAAAATCCAAGTGAGGAAAACGCCGAGGCCGTTGCTCAATTTATTGCCGACTTGGAAAAGGAAGGCATTACCGATCTTGAGGCCCGGCGGCAAATCATCGCTTTGGTGAGCAAGACTTGTGGGGATTGTTCCGTCCGGCTCCACAATCAATTGGTTGAGGCCCTGAAAAAAGATAATAACAAAGCCACTCAAGAAAAATTGAAAAAGAAGCTAACGGAAGCAATTCAACAAAGAGAAGAGACCGGAGATAAAATTACGCATCTTGACGGTCCCGAATTAGCTGAATTTGAAGAGGGGCAGAAAGAAATGAAAAAACGGGGTGGTGAATATAAAAAACTTTCTGACCGGATTGACAAACTGATCACGCCTGAAGCAAGAGCCGCCGCCAAAACCGTAGAACCTGCGAAGGCCCCGGCACAGCCTGCAGTGCCCGCACAAACAGTATTAGACCCTGTTCAGCAACAAAAACGGGAGAAAGAAGTGCGTGAAGATTTTGACCGCAAGCGTGCGAAGGGTGTTCCGGTTCAAATTTATGGAGAGATTACCTTTGAAGAACTTGACAAGAGAGGCCATGGCCCTAAGCACCGGATCGAATTTGGAGAAGACGTTTATTATATCGCGGATCCATTTATCGATGCCGGCGGACGGACTGTTTTTATTAGCTATGTCTATCATACAGATTCAAAGACCGGTGAAAGAAAAATATTCGTGAATGCTTATTACAAATCAAATTCGCAAAACGTGTGGCGCGCGGCATCTCACCGGGGATTTGGAGGCTGGATCGGAAAAGGTTTGGGAGAGGCCAAGCAAATGCTCCCGATGGATCTCCAGGGGGAATTTGAAGCCATTAAGCGAAATCACATAAACGATTTAAAAGAAAGTAAAGACGGCGATTTCTATGACGTCCTGGCTATGGGGGGACAACAGCCGTTTCAAAGCCAGTTGGCTTCGCAACAGAGATTTAATAAAGAAGAATCCAAGAGGATTATCATCGCTGAAGAGGATGAGTCCAGGAGAGAGGAGGATAAGGAAAACCCTCATTTTAAATTTAAAGAGGGGTATGAACCGGATTTCGAAAATGGGGTTACTTCGAGTTTTGAATCGGAAAATCCGGTTTATGGAAAAGTTACAAGCTATATCGTCAGGTCCAAAAACGGAGAAGTGCAGTATTTATTCAATGTGGATAAAGACAATCGCGCATGGATCGGAGGCGTCCAAAGCACCAATCACAAGATCGACCGGCAAGGTGTTCCTGTTGATGGCGGGGCGATCGTCATTCCTTATAAGTTATTAACGCCGGCTTTTGAATACCACAAGCAAATGCCAAAAGGATATAAGGGCAAAACCAATGAAAAGGATTCTCATTACGCCGACGCTTCCAGTTTTCTGGATGAGATTCAGATTATCAAGGACTTTAAGCAAATCTTGAATAAGAAACAAAAAACGGCCGCTGTAGTAGCAGCCAAGACGAATGAAGAAAAGCCGGTGGTTGCATCAACATCAAAATCTCCCAACGAAATTAAAAGCAGCCTGGATCGCGCTAAAAAATCCTTGGGCAATGTGCGCATGATAGAAAAAGACACAAACAAACAAATTCAAATAACTCAAGCTCAAATAAAAGCGATTGAGGATGAATTTAATGGGGGGGATGCAATTGTCGATATAAATTTTTTAGACAATAGATTAAAATTATTAGAAGAATATCTTAAGAAAATGCAGGAAAGGAGCCGAGTCTTTGCAGATAAAGCAAGTAAACGCGAGGATGAAATTCAAAGTTTGGAGGAGCAGCTTGGTGCAGTCGCTGTAGCCGAGGAAGCGCAAACGGCCGAGCCTACCAGAGCCATAGCTGAACCGGCAGCAGCTTCGCAGGAAAACAATAAAAGAACTGAAGTTGAACAGGAACAATCAGAAACAGAAAAGCCAACAGAAGTGCAAAAAAAGACGGAAGTGGCGGAGCAACCAGTAACAGCAAAGAAGACAAAAGTAGCAACAGAAGAAACAAAAGTTGAGCCGAAACAAAAACCCAAAGCAAATAGGAACAGCGCTACTTATAAAGTAGAGAAGTCTGCAACTAAAACAACGGAGACAGAGACTCCTACGACTTCGGCTGCAACAGCGGCGGCGACAAATACCGCGACTTCCACCGATGATGAGGATACGTATGAGGTCGTCGAGCCTGCTGTAACGGCCCAGCCTGCGGCTAACCCCGAGGGAACCGAATCAACAACAACGACGGCGGCAAAAGTAGAAGAGACGACAACGGCGAAACCGGCGGCGGCCACAGCGACAACAAAAACACCCAAGAAGGCTGCGAAAAAAGCTTCGGCAAAAGTAAATGCAGAAGCGGTGGCTACGGAAGTTCTTGGTAGTTATCAGGCTCGCAATATTGTGGCGGTGGCTTTGCCGCAAGAGGATGAAAGCCAGGATGTTGTGATACTGACGGCTATAGTCAAGTCAGTCGAAGGTGCGAAGATCACAATCGTGTATGAAATACAAAACCCTGATGGGACCGTAAGTAAAAAGAAACGTGATGTGACAAAGGAATACCTCGAAACGATCGCGATGTTGAATAGTTTGGGCATTTCGTTGAAAAAGAGTGAGATTTACAAGATTGTCCAGAGCCAGACGGGAGCCAGGACCAAGACACTCCGGCAGGCGCTCGATGAAATCCTCAAGGATCGCCCTGAAAAACGGGAAGAAATTCTCGCGAATGAAGCCTGGAAGGAAGCCATTGAGGAACTTGAAAAGGCCAATAAAAAAGCGGAGGATGCGATCCATGAGATGGCCCATTATGTAGAGATCCAATTACCGGAAAATGCGTTGCCCCGGACGCAAGGAGATTTGGCCGAAAATCGGAAATTAAGTGCTGAAAATGCTGAAGCGGCCGTACAAAAGGCCGTCGAAAAGATCGCTGAAATGCAGAAAAAAATCGAGGCTCTTGCCGCAGAAAAAGACGGAGGGCTGGGCGCTCAAACCGAAGCCGTTCAAAAGAAAATAGAAATCATCCAGCAAATGCTTCTCCAGCTTGTTCAAATACTGCAAGCGGCCGGGAATAAAGACAAAACCAGAACTGTTTTAAGGAAGGCTATGCCGGCGATGGACAGTGCCCGCCGGCTTCTGACGGTGATCGCGCGGGCGGAAGTGGAGGCTCTGCTATTCAAGCAAAGAGGCAATAAGGCCGCAGTGGCAGAAACTCCGCAGGATGTCATTAAAGAGATCGCGGACTCTGCCGGCACAAAATTTTCAGAAGCCGCGAAAAAAATTCAAAGTTCGATTCCGGAAGATCAGGAGCCCGGAAAGGCGCTGGCCCCTTTTCAGGCAGGCGAAACCCCGGTCAGCCTTGCCGAACAAATCCTGCTTGAGGTCCTGACCGCAGCGGCTAATAAAGAAGCGGCATTGGCCATGGCAGGAAAGGTTAAAATCGATCTCGAGAAAGCCCGGATTACAGACGAATCGTGGGGGCCGGTTTATCAAATGCTTTTTGCGATGGATCAGATGAAATCGGAAGCAGACAGGCAGGCATCCGGCGGCGATTGGGGCTGGGACGGAATTGCCGGAATGATGAATGAAGTCTTGCAGCCGGAGGGAGAGGATAAAGGCCCGGTTTCGTTGAAAGGGGAAGATTTTAACGCTATTCGCGCCCGGATCCTCGAAAAATTCAAATTGTTCGGTATTCAGGTGAGCGACGCCGAGGTTAAAAGCCTTCTTGATTCCTGCAGTTCGTGCCTGCTGGCCCAATGCCAGCTTGTCTCAAGGCTTGCCGGCAAGGAAGGAATGGGAAAAGACCTTGCGGCGCAAGAATCCCTGATCAAACACATTGTCACTCTCTACCGGTTTGCCGAAGAGGCTCTGAAACGCGGGATTGAGGACGAGCATTACCGGGAGGCATTAAACGCGCTGCTGCAAATCCTTCCCATCCTCGAGAAAAATCCACGGATGCAGGCACAATTGAAAAAACAGGGTGTGCTGTTGGACCAGGTCCAGCAAATGATCAAGGGCCTTGAAGACAACTTCGCGGCGCAGGATGAGGTTGAAAAGAAGAAATTGGAAGAAGAGAAAGCCAAAGAAAAAGAAACCGAAGAATTCCGTAAAAGCGTCGCTAACCCCAAAAACCGGTTAGACACCCAGCAAATGCTGGATGTGCTGGTCAATTCGAAGCGTATTAGCGATGATTTTGATCCTTCCGCGGACCCGAAACTTTGGCCGCTTTTGAGGGACATGTTTGCCTGGGTCGCCGAAGGCGCGACGGACCCCGACGAGGTCCATACCTTCAAGATTTCAGTGGATGGAACAGAGTATGAAATCACGCGCACCGTCGCTGAAATCCGGAAACTCGTTAAATCTTCCCTTGAGGTTTACAAGAGCCGGGATATGAGAAAGGCCGCTGCCAGGGACAAACGCATTGAGCGCGAGAAAAAGGTCACCCTGTCCACCCGTGAAGAACGCCTGCGCGAAAGTTTTGGGGATGCCAATGTTACGGCAACACAATTCGAAGATAAAGAGCACGGCTTCAAAATTAAGGTGGGGACGGAAACGCTCTTTTACGACAACAATGGGGTAAGGACAGAAGAAGGAAAAGAAAAACAGCCCATCGAGTTTTTCGAGCTTTTCCTGGCCACAAATGAAGACGGCGTCACGCCTGCCGACAAATTGAGCCCGGAAAAAGGCGAAGAGTTTCTCGAATTTGTCAAACGCATGCGCGGGAATCTTGAAACCCCGGGAGACCCCGCGCTCTTGCAGCAACTGGTCGATCACTTGAAGCTCTACAGCAAGGGCCGCAAGATTTCCGGGTTCGTGGTGGCCAATTTCTTGTCCGGTCTCGGGATCGACCCCGACTTTTTCGAAGGCCGCGACCTCACCCAGTTTTATCAGGACAAGGAGCTCCTGGCTTTTGTTCAGGCCGTTTTAGACAATGCGTCTACGATTTCCAACATAAGAAAAAAAATCCAGGACTTGATTGAAAAGAACCCCCAGCTTCAAAAACCGGAAAACAAAGATAAACGTAAAGAAATCGAAAAAAGGCTCCTTGCTTACTATACCGACAGCGTCAACATGCTGACCAAGTTTTCTCTCAAAGACAAAGAAGAAAAGAAAGGCGAAAAGAACGAAGACTTCGACAACATTAAAAAGGCCAAGCCTTTTGACTTTCAGGCGGAGCTTGCAGGGCTCGGAGCAGACGGCCTTGATGTGAAAAAAGAGGAGCTCGAAA
>CAYGIT010000024.1:0-13571 GCA_964349955.1 uncultured bacterium | reverse complement strand
GATCGAGGCGGCGCTTGAAAATATTAGCAAGGCCGAAGAAAAACTCAAGAAGAAACTCAAGGGGAAAGAGGGCGCTCAAGTTTTTAACCCGAGTGATCTTTTGAAAAAGCTGATCGCGCAGGGCAATGGAATTTTCCCGGTAGCGCCTGATGAGGAAGCCTTTGAGAGTATTGGGGATGACCTTAAAAAAGCGTGGGGCATTATGCCGGGGCTTCCTGCCGGTGAAAAGAACCTTCTTGAAGATTTGTTCGACAAAGACAGTGATGTTGCCAAATTGATGTATGTGGACCAGGCGAAGGTTGAAAAGGAGTACAAGGAAAGACGAGGAAAAGGAAAAGCGGACACCGGAAACAAAATCGCGGATAAAGCCGAACAGGAAAAGGTTTATCACGCGATGGCAAATGAACAAAAAGCCGCCATTATGTATGCCATCTATCAATATCTTCTTAAATCGGATGTTTCAAAAGAAAAAGCTGACGAATTTCTGGCGTTTTTTACCGCGGAACGGGAAGATGCGGAGAAGATCACAGTGGGTAAAGATGACAAAGGGAATCCCATCGAAATGTATCCCTCTCCTCACCCTGACCAAGGCGATAAATTCCAGAAATTTATGGAGAAACTCACCGATGATCATGGCGGTGTGCTTCGTGCCTTGGCGAGCGAGCGGGTTAAACAAATCCGCAAGGCGGCTCTCGATCGCGAAGGAGACAATCTTTTGAATGAGAATGAAAAACGGGAAGTCATGGTTCTGGTCAATCTCTCGTTTCTCATGACTTACGGCGCCCAAAAGGGATATACCTATCACGCGGTCCAGAACCTCTCGGGGTCAGTATTAAGTGATTTTGGAATTGTGAACCTCGGCACCGGCCAGGGCAAATCCAAGACCTCCGTGATTCCCATGGTCATGTTTTATCTGCAAAGCAAAAAAGACGTGCCCGCATTTCAAATTGTGACCGAAGACCGGTTTGCCAAAGACAATCTGGCGGAAACACAGGCCATTCTTGATTTCCTCGGAATCAAGGCCGGCCGGCTTGACCGCAGTTTGTCGCCTTCGGCAAAGAAGGACCTTCTTCAGAAGGACGGGATTGTTTATACCGGCGTAGGCACCTATGTTTTTGAAACGGAAACCGACCGTTCCAAACCCGTGGGGGATGAGCGTGTTTTTAAATACAAAGCAAAAATGAAAGACGGCAAGCCCATGCTGGATGAAAAGGGCAAAGAAATCATTGATCCCGCCCAGCAAGAAGAAGTGCTGATGAATATGGACGAAATCGACAGCCTTGAAGTGGACCAGGCCATCAATCCTTACATTATGGTCAGCACGAAAGACGCTCTCCCCGAAGGCAGTAAAGAGCAGGCCCGTTATTTGATGGCTGACAATATCGCGCTCTTTCTCAAAGACAATGAAATGGGCTTGAAACAGCTGAAAACTCGCCGGTCGGAACTGGAAGGCATTGTCGAGAAACGAAATAATCTGACCCAGAAAACTCTTTTTTATGAAAACAACGGAAATTTTACGCTGACCGAACCGGCGAAAAAGCTCATGAAAGAGATCGCCGCGATTTATACAGCCGAAACCGGCGACCTTATCTCGGATGACGACATGGAAAAATTGGTGCAGAACGCGCTTTACGCGCATTCCAAGTCCCTGGTGAAGGACAAGCATTTCGTTATTCTTTCGGATGGCCGGGTGATGCTGACCGATGCCCCGACCGGCGTACAAACCGACCGCAAATTGCAGGAAGGAAAACACCAGGCCCTGGAAGCGCGTTTTGCTAATCCATTTTCGCCGGATGAACATCCCAGCAAATTAGTGAAGATTACAAGCAATCTTGGCAAGACCACCGATCGCATGACTTACCGCACCTTCCTGGAAACCATGGTGCGCAGAACAAAAGACGGCCGCCGTATGGCTTCCGGTTTTTCCGGGACCGCCATTCAGGCTGAAACGGAAATTCAGGGAGACCTGGGGCAGGATAAAAAAGTTTTCGAAATTCCCAATAACGAGCCTTCGCTCCGGGACGTGCATGATCCGAAAGTGGCGTCCAATTGGGAAAATTTCATGAAATCTTTCGTTGACGATTATACGGAGCTGTTCCTGGATCGAGGCGGCGCGCCCGTTTTGATGAAACTGGGCGACAAGGACACGGTGGAACAGGTCAAGGAATGGCTCGAGGAACACCGGAAGGCACTTCTGACCGAATTAAGAAAAAAACTTCCGGACAGTGACAAAAAGGGTAAAACCGACGAGCAAATTAACGAGCAAATTCTGGAAGACCTTAAAAAGAAATATAATGAAGTAGAGCTAAGTAAGTTAAGAACAAAAGGAATAGAAAAGCTGGACTCAACGCAAAAAGCGGCCCTTTTCCTCCTCGCCTTTAATCCCCGAAAAGTCCATACCTACGTGGCTGTTGAAAGTGAAGCGCGCGAGCGCGAAATTCTCGAAGAACTTGCCGGAGACCGCGGCGCGATTGTGCTGGCGACCAATGTCGCCGGCCGCGGTAAAGATTTCATGCTTCATAATCTCAAAGACCTTCTCAAGAATCTTGCCGCGGGCATGGGCGCGTCTGCCGCCGCTGTTGATGAATTATTGCGGAGTCACACCCGCGATGAAACCCAGATCAAAAATGCTCTGGATCAATGGCGGGTGATGACGGCGGCTTATGGAAAGGCCAAGAGCGATGCGGATCGAAAAAAGGCGGTTAGAGCATTTTTAGCTGAGATCAATAAAATAATCCCGGCGGCCTTGGACGAACTCAATGAAATCGCGAAGATTTTTGTTTCGGCGCAGCAAATCAACCAGGCCTGGAGCGCTTTGGACAAGGATGTTGTAAAAGGCAATAAATTTCGCAGAGGAATTGGGCAAGAGAAGGGGAACCACAAAGATTTTGAAGAGGGGGTTGGTAGCAAGGTCAAGGTTTTCCGCGAAGAATTCAACAGAATTTTGGAGGAGAATAAGGGCCGCCTTTCCCCGGAACTTTTGGCAAAACTTGCGGCGAAACGGGAGGTTATGATCGCGAGGATGTACGGGATCCAGGTGTTCCGCGAAGTTTCGGACAATGAGCGCAGTGACTTGCAGACCCGCGGCCGCGCCGCCCGCCAAAGTGACCTTGGCACCGACCGCCCGTTCCAGATCACGGACAATAATTGGCCCAAAAAGGACATCAAAAAGCGCGAGGTTGGAAACAGCCGTGAAATGTTTGAAAACGGCCTTAGAGGCTACGACACCTGGCAAAGCGTATTGATGGAAAACGTTTTTAATCAAAGCGAGCTTGGTTTTGTCAGCAAGCTTTGGAATAGTTCCCGCAAAACCAAAGGAATTATCGCGGCATTGGGAGCTCTTGCGGGTTTGGGCACATGGCTGGGCTGGGGAACCGTGGCCAGTTCTGTTCTTGGCTTTTTGAGCTTGTCGGGCTCGTGGTTTGGAGTTTTAATGCCTGCCTCTTTTGGTTTCGCGGTGTCTGGTCTGGGGGTTACTGTTGCCGGATCCCTGCTCCTGGCCGCGGTCCCAATTGCGGGATGGGGCATTTATAAAGGGGTCCAATTATGGCAGTCCGAAGGCTCTTTGAAAGGAGCATGGAAGAAAATCAAGAAATCCATTACCGGATTTGCAGGTAAAAGCTGGAACCGGGTCAAGGATATTTCTCTCAAAACAAAAGAAGCGGCGGCGGCATTTTTCACTAAAGCCTGGAACTGGGCCAAAGGCATTTCTGGCAAAACCATTGCGGGGGTCACCACCGTGGGCGCGCTTGCCGCTGGGCTTGCCTTTTTCGGTATTTGGGGAAAAATCGCGGTCATAGCCGTGAGTTGGGGACCGGCTGTCCTGGGATTTTCGATGACGGCCCTGCCCTGGGTCGCGGCGGCTGTCGCGGGAGTGGGCGCGATTTATGGCGTCTACAAACTGGTAAAATTCTTGCGCGCCAATGTGACGGCTCAAAATTTTTCTCTTCGAGGAATCAAGAACTCGATCGAGAAAAATTTGATCAAACCCACCAAGGATACTTCTTTTATCTGGGCCTTTTATTTTACTTATGCTCCGCTGATTTGGACTGCAGTACCGGTGATCATCGGTCTTGGAATGATCCCTTTTCTGGGCATTTCTGCTCCTGTCATTGCCACTTTGGCGATCGGCGCCACCATGTTCCTGGATCAGAAATTCATGCGCAGTATTCTTCTTTTGGGAAGACTCTTCAAACCGGCCGGAGAAAAACTGTTGGCTCAGGCGAGAAACATTACGAACGATAAAAAAGACGAAGACGGCAAAGTGAACCCGGAAGAAAGCGCTTACGATGAAAACGGCCTCATGGTGAGCAACGATATCACGGCCTCTAAGCGGCGAGAGCTGGATAATGTGATGAAAGACTTGAAAGAGATGAAAGGAAAATACGCCGTCGAACAAGCCTCCGGGCAAAATGAGTCTGAACTTGAGAGGATGAAGGCCCAGATCAAGGTTTTGGAAAATGAAGCCAAATCGCTTGAATCGGAAATCCAAGAATTGGAAAAAACAGTCGAATATAAAAAGTATCAAAAATATCTGGCTTATGTATGGCTTAGCAAAATGAGCCAGGAAGGTTCGGAGCGTTCGAACCGGATTCATCGCGATCAAAATTCTCCCAAGGACAGTGCGATCGAAGGCGTGATCAAGAATATCCTGCGCTTAGGCGCGAACGTGGTTTCGGAAGTGGACCAGAAATTCACCCAGCAGCAGAGGCTTCTGGCGACCATCAAGGAAATCGAAAAGAAACCGGAAATGACGGAGGCGGACAAGAAGACTATTGCCGCAGCCCGCAAGCAATTGGAGACGATTAAATTTGAAATCGCGCCCGCGGACGTGATCAAGTTCTATATGGAGAATGCCTCCGAGACTTTCCACAAAGAGATGGTCATTTATGAAAAGGAATACCTGGAGCTTTTGGCGGGGGAAGAGGCGGCGGCGGAAAAAGAAGCTGCCTCTCAAAAACCGGGCGAGAAAAACGAAGCCATGGAGCGCGTGCTTGAAGGGTTGAAAGCGAAGCGCAAAGCGCTTGAAGCCGGCCATCCTGCTTTTGCCTTGCGCGACAAAATCAACGGGTTGATCCTGGATGAAAAGGCGCCGAGACTGCTGGATTGGGACATGAAGCCCGCTTTCCCGAAAAAGACGACGAGCGCCGGCGCCGGTCAAGAGGCTAAAGCGGTCCAGGCGGTGCTGGACGCGAAGGCGAATTTCAAGTTCATAAAAGACCGCGCGGACAAAATGGTGAAATGGTATTCCGAAAACGAGGAGCTTCCGGCGCTTGCCAATCAATCCATGATGCAGGAACTTTTCGGGCAGGCGAAAGCGGAATTTTTGAAGCGCGTTGAAAAGGCGCAGAGCGATCAGCGCAGCCGTTCGTTTGACAAAGTGCGCGGCTGGCTGGCGATCGGACTTGGGCTTCTCGGCAGTTGGGGAGCACTTCGCGGCATTTTTTCTGTCGCCAAAGAACTTCTGTCGTTCTGGAAAGGCGACCGGTGGGAACGCGTGAAGCGCGCCTGGAATGACCGCGGCGACCGGTTTTCATTCACGCTTTCAATCATGAACGGGCCCCTGAAATTCCTTTTCGGGTCTTTTTACGGCAGCCTCTGGATCAATGAGCAGGATTTCAAGGCCAATCTCGGGAAATGGATGGTCCGTTCCCGGGTCGAGGAATCCATGGTAGACGGGCAGGAACGGCGTTTCGCGGAACGCAATAAAATCGTTGATTTGCATGAAACCATGATCGGCGGCGTGGAAACGATTTTGAAACCCTTGCTGAAAAAAGACGATAGCAATGAAGCCCCCGCCGAACAGAAAAAGGATGTCAAGACGGCCGAAGAAAAGGCTTCCTGGCGCGGGTGGTTTGCCTCATGGCCGGGCTGGATCCTGAAGAAAATGCAGGACCCCGATGAATTTGTGGATACTTACCAGCAGGATGACGCGGACCTTTATCATCGCGACCGCAAAGCGGCCGTGCCGGTTTCAACACCTCCAAGCACGATTCAGACCCAGCAAGTTTATTCTCCCAAAGGGGCGCAGCCGCCGTTGAAAAACTCGCCGATGCCCGCGGATATTTTTGGTTATGAAGCGCCCGAGGTTTCGGATGGCAAGCCGCAGCGCCCTGAAAAAGAAAAGGAGCAGCAGGTCTCTGATGCGGAGGGACGTAACCGCCGGACCGTCCAGATCATTGGAGGAGAACCCGTCCAGGGCGAAATCGAGCAGAAATTCAAAGCCAAAGTCAATTGCAAAGACGGGCTCGAATGTGAAGGCGAACTGGAACTAGATAAACTTACGGCTGAAGGCCGTGTGGAAATACTTACGGCTGAAGACCGTGAAAGGGTCAGAAAGAATCCGGAACTTTTGAACCGTCTTGTGCGGGGCAAGCTGGGTTGGGCGCAAATCGGCGATAATTTTTATGTGTCAGTACGTGATAAGGGCACCGGAAAATACCGCATCCTGAAGATGGGTTCTGATGTAAGCCGTTCAGAGATTCGCGAATGGGAACAGCTTCGCACCTACGGCGGTGAAGTAGCAATCACCAAAGAGGGCGTGATCAAGGTTGGGCGTTCCAATTATGTGAATGCAGAGAATGAATGGGCGCCTGATCAAATTGGGGAAGGAACCATTATTTATGAAGGCAGCCGGATAGGCAAAGATGTGAAGGTCGGAGAACGGGCGATTCTGAAAGATTCGATTGTCGAAAATGGAACCATCGGCTCTCGCGCGCAGCTCAAAGGGGTTGTGGCGATGAATGGCCCGCTTACCGTGGGTGAAAATGCGCGTCTTGAAAGGGTGGAAGTGCCGGTAAATGGGCTGAAGATTGGCGATAAATCTGAAATTTATGATTTGATCGGAGTCCCGGATGCTTCAATTCCGTCAACCGTGAATGCCGGCGAAGTTTTTCACGGAGTTTTAGACAAAGCCGGAACAGTGACGTTCGCTTCTGGCCGGCGCGAAGCCTACTATGTCTTCAATCCAGGTTTTTTTGAGAAGATCAATGATTTCTTCAATCCTCCGGACCAGGGCCTGAAAATCGGGCGCGTTCTTCATCTGGTCGTCCTTCAAACGGCCAAAGCGACTCCGTCGGGTTCAGGCGCGCCTGCCGGTTCTGAACATTTGGCCGATAATGCCGCCGGTCTTTTGACGGCGAGTCAGAAGGGGATTCAGCAATATGCTGCTCCCGTGTTCCGGAGTTTAAAGATTTTAGGGCCGGTCGCGGCATTCGGGGCGATCCTGCTTGGCTTGTTCGGCATTTTATCTCTTCCCGTGTTCCTGACAATTCTCCCCATTCTGATCGGCCTTAATGCCCTGGTGGGAATGTCGGGATGGCCGTGGATGCAGAACATTTTTAATGGAATTGGCGGAATGCTGGATTCAAAGATGAATCAGAAAAAATTGGCGGACTTGATGCTGCGCGATGATCTCGTGGATGAAGAAAAGGCCATGCTGCTCTTAGCCTACAATGAATGGAAAATCGAAGAGAAAAAAGGAAAAGATCCGCGTTCAAAGAAAGTAGAGGCGAAAGCGGCAGAAGCGGCGGCGAAAAAGACATTGAAATACCGCGGGGCATTGATTCAGGCGGGATATGAGACCTACGCGAATAATCAGGACAAGCACAAGGCCACGGACCGTGGTTTGTACGAAAAAGTCCGGAAAATCGTTGAAATGGATGAAGACGATGAATCCCAAGCCGAATGGGAAGCCCTTTCGCAGGCGGTCCAGCCGAACTGGAAATGGTGGCAAAGTGAAAGCCTTGATGTCGCGCGCGCGGCGGGCAGGCATTTGCAGGAAATGACGGAGTTGATCGATAGCAAAGGCCGTTCTCTTGTTTGCGCCGAATCGACAAATTCGCTGGGAGAGGCTCTTGGCTGCGGAGAGATGGAAAGCGGAGCGGACACTCCTCTTGCCGGCTATGAAGAAATGATGTTGAGCGCCATGAAAACAGCGGTCAGCCAGCAGAGCGGTATCTGGAAAGACATCAAGGATTGGGTAGGAAAGTCTCCGAAGATTTCCATGGTCCTGGATTTTACTTACAAGAAAATTTTGATTCCCCTTGCTCCGATTTCAATTCTCGGCGGTACTGTTCTGTACTTCTGGTCTGCAATAGCCGCTGCCTGGCTGGCTTTGACAGCGGTCGGTATTTTTGTGCTGCCGGTTGCCGCTTTAGCGGTTATAGCGGCACCAGTATTGTACGGGGTGGTTGACTTTAACTTTAATTTAGCCATGCAAAGCTGGACGAAACGGGCGGACAAAGAAGAAGATGATGAAAAACTCTCGATGTTTAAAAAAGTTTTGAAAGCCGTCGGAAATTTCAGATTTCCGTTTACCAGGAGATTCTTTTACGACAGCCTGACCAATGAAAATATTCAGCAGGCCCCTGCGAGATTTTTTGCCTGGATGGTAAACCACAGGTTTGGAGGATTGGACGCGGTCTTTACGCGCACGCTCCGTGGGCTTCCCGCTGGCCAGAGCCTTTATCGCAAGGGACTGATGATGGCTTATGCGCAATACCGGGCCCTTCCGGAGGGGCAAAAGAGAATGGACAAAGAAGAAGCGCTTTTGGAGCTGCTCCATTTTGTGCGTAAAAATAATTTTCATTTGTCGACGCATCAATTCCGCCAGGGCGGGAGCCTGGATGGAGAATTTAAAGAAAAAATGGAAAAATTTGACAAGCATTTTTCAGAGAAGTTTTACACGGCACGCCGCGCGGAAATAGAGCGTTACGCGCAGGATTTTATGGCGGACAATGTGAATCTCAATGACGTTGTTCACGGAGACGGCCGGCTCCTCAATAATTTACTGAAAAAAGTCGACTGGTCGCGCAATGAGGGGCAGAGAGCCAAACTGGAAGTCATTCAAAAAGACATCACAGATTTGATCGAAGGCAAGAATGTGAGCCCCGAAGATAAAGAAAATAAAATCAAGGAAGGGCTGACAAAACTGGCGGATGAATTGAATCTGCTGATTCCGGAAAAGCATAAAAATGCCAAGTTAACATGGGAAGACCTGGTTTTGGAAATCAAGGATGGAGTAGAAACCGACCCCAATCTGCCGCTCACGGAATTGCATTTGAATAACAAACATTATCAGCTTCAGTTTCAAGTGAATATCGGAACGCTGGCGGAAGTTTCCGAAATTCCGGCGGTGCGTAAAATCGTTGAGAAGGCCAACCCGGGCTTATCGCGGACGGATCCGGAGAAGTTTGAAAAGCTCTATACGAAAGCAAAAAAAGAATGGCTCCTGGCCCAGGGCCATAAACCGGATGCCCTGGTCATGTCCTTCCTTTACAGCACCCGCATGGAAGAAAAACTCAAACAGCGGGGTTTCGCGAAGGGCCAGCTTGAAAAATACAGCGGTACCACCACGCTTCCGGAAGGCTCGTTCCCGGCCGGGTCTCTTTTTGCCGGGCTGGATATTCCGCTTTTGAACAGCCAGTACCGCGCGACTTCCAATTATCACGAAGTTTTGCATTTCCTGCATCCGCATCCCTATTACCGCGACGCGGAATCGAATTTGCTTGAAGAAATTAACAATTTTACGGCGCAGGTGATCGCCGAGGTTTATGACGTTGACTCGGCCCATGAATATGACTGGGAAAAGGTTTTTGAGGAGAAATTCGCGCAGTACATCAGCCCGGCCGATGGCGACCATGCCATGGACAGCAAGCTCCCGGATGAAATCATCAATATGCGCCGCAAGGCGATGAACGCGATGAAGGCGGTTTGGGGATTTCGCCTTAAATTAAGGGAGATCATGAAACAAAAAGGGCCGGATTTCGAAAAATTGGTCAATCCTATGGTCCAGCGGCTTCTCTGGAATGCCCGCAGTTTTGACGATCTCCTTTTATTACACCGCTACCTCAATGATCCGGAGCGGCTCGCGGGTCTGGTGGATGAACTTTTTGTGGGAGATCCCGCAGGCGAAAAGCCTCTTTTGCCGCAGGGCCCGGACGGAAAGTTCATGAATGAGAAAGAAGGCCTGGCCGGATTATAAATTGAAGAAAAATTGCCGGATGGCGTTCCTGAAAAATTTAGAGATATGTTGAAGGGCAAAATGGAAAAAATCGATCCCACGGTAAAGATCATTGCCGATCGTACCGCCCGCCAGGCCAAAGCCGACCTTGACACCGCGAGGAAGTTTGACGCTCAAGCCGAAGCGGCAAAGGCAAGCGTAGATACGGAGCGTGAGGCATGGTACCGTTCGCAGGCCGAACTTTATCGCAAAGCCTCGCGCGCGCGAATCGACCGGCACCTGGAAAGTATTGCAAAAGCAAACAAGCGGGAGTTGGAGCAAATGGAGAACCATCGAGACCAGCTTGGCTATAACCGGGAAAAAGTTGAAAAAGATAAAAAGATCACTGAAGATAAAAAAGCCTCGCGGCTCGAGCAAATCAATGAAGAATCTTCGGCGGTCTCGAACGCGATCGAGGATCATAAAGTGAGGGCCAAAAAAACGGTGAAAGACTTGAAAGATGCCATTGATAGGCTGCCGAAGGGCGGCGGCGCTCCTGACAAGGAAGATATAGAAGATAAAGAGGCCCTCAAAAATTTCGAAGCGGGCTTTCGCCAAAAAAGAGAAGAGTTTTCAAAGAAATTGAAAGACGTGGCGGCCCGGCGTTATCAGAAACCGGAAGAATTTACGGAATTCCTGCTCACGGAACTTCCCAAACTTGTGGATGAAATGGACAAGAACACCCCTTTGAGCGGAACGAAGCTGGAAGACGAAGTCAAAAAATTAATGAAGGAAGATGTCGCGGATGGCCTGAATCTGGAAGAGATGTGGCTGCAGATGGCGCAGGCCATGGCGGTTGAAAAACTGGCGGCCGGAGGCGATGGGGCGGAAGAAAAGGCCTTTTCGGTCCTGGACCGTGAAGTGAGGCGTTTTTACCACGCGTTTGCGACCGAAAAGGAAAGAAAATCCAATGCGGTCAACAGCAAGGGGCGTCTCAAGCTCTATGATTTGTCCTTTAACCTGATCAACCGGATTTTTACCGCTTTTGCTTCGGGGAAGGAAATCGGGTTTTCCAATTCCCTTCAACCGAAGGAACGCGAGCAATGGCTGCATCTGGTGGACCGTTTCAAATTGCGCGTGGAGTCTGAAGTCAAAAAGCCCAAAGAGCGCCGTTCAACGGAAATGAGCTTTTTGGAAGAAATCGCGGCGCGCGCGCTTCAAGGAATTTTCTGGCTTTATCAAACGGACCATGACGTGGAGAGTTATGTGGACCGGAATTGGAAAGATCCCGTAACGCATACTCACCGTGAATATATCGATGACAAATTGGTGAGCCGTGAAAAGGGGGTCTTTCTTGGCGAGCTTCCGAAAGGGCAGATGAAACTTACGGATATGTTTAGCCAGGGGGCGCTTACCTTTGAACAGATGGTGGCGGTATTGGGAGATGGGCGTAAGGTTATGTCTACCGGGATGCGTGATACCGGAACCGAAACTCCGGGCAAAGACGGTTTTCAATCGACTCTGCACAATCATCCGCCGGATGAAGAAGGGGAAGCGACGGTGGTGCCGTCATTGACCGACCCGAACCATGACGGCGTGCTGCAATCCAAAGGCGCGAGTTTTATCACCACTTTCCTGGGATTGACGCGCTTTGAAAGCGACGGAAGTATTGATCCTTCGAAATTCAGTCTCGATACGAAACGGGATGTCTTTTTTGAGGGCCGGAACATTTCTTATCAGGAAATGGCGCGCGAAGCGGCAAGCCTGTCGCGCCAGGGCCGGAGCTTCAGCTATGAATATGTAGACGCCAAAGACCCGAAAGTGAAAGTCAAGGTGGAATTCAAATCCTGGAGAGAAATCATTGAGCTGGCCGAGAAAAACCCGGAAAATTTGAAAGAATTTGTTCCCGAAGAAATCATTTCATCGTCTTTGACGCCGGAGGAGATCAAGGAATTGAAAAAGGGCTATCAAGAACAGCTCAAGAAAGCCAAGATCGTGCTTTCTGCCGCACCCGAGGTCCCTGCGAAACCCGCCAAGGCCCAGCCGCGCAAAACGCCGGTCAAGAAGAGCGCGGTAAAAAATCCCGCTGCTGCCAGGACAACCGTGGCGCCGCCCCCGCCAAAGAAGGCTGGAAGAAGGCCCGCCGCCGAAGCGGTCGGGGCCGGCGGAGACGCTATGCGCTCCGAATTGAGGCTGGCCGACAAGGCTTTGGAAAATCTTTTGCTGGCTGTCACGGGAAACCGGGAGGAACCAGCACCTGTCGATGAAATCGAACGGCTCATTCAGCTGCTGATGACAAGCGGGAAATTCCCCGAATTGGTGGGCAAGATCGCGCCGATTTTGAGATCGCTTTTAAACAGGATCAAAGACGGCGGGCCGGCGGACCCGAATTCAGACAACAGTGCTTTAAGACTTACAGTGCCGGAAGCCCGTGACATTCTTGAAATCTTCACGCTTCTGCTCGCCGAACCCAATGTCACGCTTTCACAACAAATCGGAGGAGACGACGTCAATTTGAATTTGGGATCCGGGATGAAACATCATGAAATAGCCTATGTCGAACACGAAGGCGATGCGCACAAGATTACGTTCAATCTGAAGCGCCTGGCCGATACGACCAAACCGGTAGATGAGCGATTGGCAAATCTCAAATGGGCGCTTTCCCATGAGGCGACCCACATCCAATGGAAAAAAATCCTGGAAGACAAGTTTTTTGCTGGTGTTTTCCGGGATAAGGACGGGCAATTCCAGGAAAAATTTTATGAAGGGATCCAGGAAGTCATCGCCTACTCGCAAAGTTATCATGACATCAGCACTGATCGCAAATTCGCGCGCAAATACGAGTCCGCGGCGGTACGTATCAAGGCATTGGTCGAACTCGCCACCGATGGTTTTAGCCCGAGTTATGTGCTGACGATTTTGAAAGACGCCGAAGAAGGGGATTTGGAAGGATTGCGCAAGCTGGCCCTGGACATTAAAGCTGCGGCGGTTTTCAAGCCGCAAGTCCAGATCGGGCTCGGCGTTTTGATCGGTCAGCCCGCGGATGAAACCATAATGAATGCCGACGGCTACAAGATAGTCATTACCGGGGACCTGGAGAAAGACACTAAACTTAAAGTATTGGTCGCGGCTTACGCGAAGAATCTGGTTGTTTTCGCGAAGGATGCAACCGCTTTGGATGCTGCGATGGAAAAAATCCGCCAGACTCCGGAGGGCAAAGGGTATGGGGTGATCGCTGCCGTAAAACCGGATGATCAGATGGCGGCTGCGGTGGCGGCCGGCTCAAAGAAAAAGAAATGGTGGGGTGTGTCCGCAGACCTGCCCTATGAGGACCCCCAGGTTTTCCTGAATATCCTGCTGGCGCTGGCCCCGATTCTAAGTTCAAATAACCCGAACCTTTTTGCCCAAAATTTTAACGACGGCCAGCAAGCGGCGGGCAATGGCCTAGCCTCGCTGAATCAATTCGCTGCGAACTTCGGGGAACAACTGAAGATGCTTCAAACCGTTGCCCATTCCGCTTAAGTAAATCCGGGTGCGGGCCGTAAATATTAAAACCTATGGAATCTAAAAATAAACCGGCGATCACATTAATTGCGTTTTTGTTTTTTGGTATTCAATATACCTTCTA
>CAYGIT010000023.1:0-24865 GCA_964349955.1 uncultured bacterium | reverse complement strand
GAACCAGAAGATCTGGGCGCTCACACGTTCGGGAAATCGCAATTCGGAATTTGAAACGCTTGGGATCACGCCTGTGATCGCAGACCTCACAAAACCGGAAACCCTCGAAAAGATTCCGCCCGCGCATTTCATTGTGATTTGCCCTGCGCCCGGGGAAAAGAAAGACGAAACGGCCTACCGCGAAATTTATCTGAAGGGAATCGGGAATTACCTTGCTGCTATCCGTAAAAATCCGAAACCGAATTTGATCGTTTATCTTTCCAGTACCGTCGTCTATTCTGACAGGAAAGGCGAATGGGTGGATGAAACCACGCCGCCGGAGCCGGATGCGGAAAAGGGCAGGATTTTGCTGGAAGCCGAAGAGCAGGTTCTGAATTCTGGATTTCCTGCCGTGGTTTTTCGCTTGGCGGGGATTTATGGGCCGGGGAGAAATCGTCTGGCTCATCATCCCCAGCGCACAGAAAAGGGGACAGGCAGAAAACCGCTGCCTGTCCCCTTTTCTGCTCTGGATGACACGGGGGACCGCTGGATGAATCTGATTCATGTGGAAGATATTGTGGGGGCGATGCCGGTGATTTTTAATAAAGGAGAGGCGGGAAAGGTTTATCTGGGAGTGGATGATGAGCCGGTGCTGGAATCGGAGTTTTGTAAGTGGCTGGGTCACTTCAAAATGGATTCCCGCTTTCGCGGGAATGACAAAACAGTGAAAGGAAAACGGTGTTTGAACCAGCGGTTAAAAGCATTGGGCTATTCATTCAAGTATCCAACTTTCCGTGAAGGGTACGCAGCGATTCAATGATCGAAAAATTCAGCTTTGATATCCAGCTTTCTACGTCGCCGCTTCTGCAGGGCCTTCGCCAGGGCAAAAAGGAATTTTCGACTTCCGGGGATGTGAAGAAGAAACTTATTCTTGTCAAAAATGACCTGGAATCGCGGACGCATGTGACGCTCAAGCTTCTCGCGTTCATGCTGTTCTATGATCCACGCCTGCAAGTGGAAACTTCTGCCGGCATGCATTACAAACCCGATCTCATGATCCAGGGTGATCATGGAGTGCCGGAACTCTGGATTGACTGCGGCAAAATCGCGCTTCGCAAGGTGGACAGCCTTTCAGGGAAATTACGCGCCTCACGGTTCATTCTCGTCAAAGAGACGAAAAGGGAACTCGACGTTTTTCGGGCATTGATCCAAAAAAAGGTTGAGCATTCCGCAAGACTCGAGTATCTTGCCTTTGAAAAAGGCTTTGTCGCCGGAATGGCCGAGGCCCTTGCCCGCGGCAATGAAGTGACGCTTTATGAAGCTGCGGAAAACACGATCGGAGTTGCTTTGAACGCAGAAGTTTTTGAAAGCGCGCTTTGCCTGTGAATTCTTTTTGGATTCACCCTTTGGTCTGGTTCGTGATTACCGGTACTATGATCTGGCTTTGCATTTATCTGCCCATCAAAATCAAGGATGACAAAGCCCGCCGCCTCGTTTACTGGTTTATTCTTATTCCCGCGAGCCTGGTCCTCATGTTTTATGGTTATCCTGCCGGGCTGGAAGTTTTCCGGCGCTTCGCGTTAAGTTAATTGATCCGGATTTGCACGGAATGATACAATGCTGCCCATGAAAAAAGCACTCCTTGGTTTTGGAATATTCCTTACTCTTTTTCTCTCTTCTTCCCATGTTCCTGCAGCCTGGGCGTGGAGACAGGGAAAAATCGTTTCACCGGAAGGGGAGACGGTGCAAATCGAATGGACCGCAGCGGAGAAATTAAAAGATGCTGCAAAACGGGATTTGGGCCAAAATGCGCAAGCCAGTTATCACGCCATTCGCCTCCGGAAAGCCGAACCCCTGCACATGCATGATTCTCACGATTTGACGGTTGTCGTATTGAAGGGAAGCGGGAAAATCCATTTCGGATACAATGCTTTCAAGCTGGAAAAGGGTGATATCACGCATATTCCCCGCGGTATTCCTCATTGGGTGGAAAATACCGGAAAAGAACCTCTGGAGGCGTATGCGATTTATATGCCGCCTTCCGACGGCAAAGATTTCCACCGGCTTGACCGGTAAAAGGAGAAATAATGGCTACGGCAGTGGAAACAGGCAAGGAATCTTTAAGACAAAAAACCCTGGAAGCGGCAAAACGGCACAAGGCTTCATGGATTGAACTCGGGCAATTCTTATTTACCATTCACAAGGACAAACTCTTTAAAGAATGGGGTTATCTTGTTTTTGAAACTTATTGCAAAAAAGAGCTGGGGATCAAAGAAACCACGGCCGCGAAACTTTTGAAGTCCTATTCCTTCCTGGAAAAAGAAGAACCCACCCTTGCCTCCACCGCGCGTTTTATGGAAGAGGACGCTCCCAAAGCGGTGCCTCACTATGAATCGGTGAATCTTCTGCGGCTTGCCAAAGAAAATAAAAATCTTACCTCCGGTGATTTTGCGGACCTTCGGGAGTCGGTGATCCAGTATGCCCAAGAGCCCAAGGAAGTGCGCGCGCAGGTCAAAAAATTTCTTTCAGACCGCGAAATCAAGGATCCTGCCGAGGTTCGGCGCTCACGGCGCAATGCGGCGATCAAAAGGCTGGTGACCCTTCTTTCCAGTACCAAAAGGCAACTGGAGAGCGAAGGGCTTTTGCCCGGATACATTATCAAACAGATCACGGAACTTGCCTCCAAACTCGAAGATCAGATCGAGGACTGAACGTGAAACGCATTAATCTTGATCTGGTGCGGGTGACCGAAGCCGCTGCGATTGCGGCCTCCCAATGGATCGGGAGCGGAGATAAACTTTCCGCCGATAAGGCCGCGACGGAAGCCATGCGCGAGCGGCTGAATCGGGTCAACTTTACGGGACGCATTGTCATCGGTGAAGGAAAAAAAGACAAAAGCGCCGGTCTTTTTGCCGGGGAGCGGGTGGGAAACCCGAGTCCCGGCAGCCCTGTTCTGGATATCGCCGTCGATCCGATTGAAGGTACCCGCCCGACGGTCACTTCCGGCCCGGAAGCCTTGAGCGTGCTTGCCGTGGCAGAACAGGGAGCCTTGTTCGAGACAGGCGAGTTTTATATGAGCAAGCTTGCGTATGGCCCTGCAATTGCTTCCAGAGTAAAACTCAACCTGAAAGACCCCATTTCCGTGACGATTGAAAAGGTGGGAAAAGCCATCAGCAAGCAGGCTTCCAAGATCAAGGTTTGCATTCTTGACCGGCCGCGCCATGAAAAAATGATCGAGGAGCTTCGCGGCCTTGGGGTGCGCATTCAACTCATTCAGGATTGTGATGTCTCGGGGGCGATTGCGACGTGCATGCCTGAAAGCGGCATTGACCTTTTATTCGGAATCGGGGGAGCGCCCGAAGGGGTGATTACCGCTTGCGCGATAAAATGCCTGCGCGGCGGTTTCGAGGCTCAAGTGATTGATGAGAAAACATTGCAAGTGGCGGACCCAAAAGTTTACGGCATTGAAGATCTTGCCGGCGGCCAGTGTGCTTTTACTGCCACGGGGATCACCAATGGCAGCCTTTTGAGTGGCGTGCGCTACACCAACCGCAGAGCCATCACCCATAGTCTTTTTATGCGTTCCGAGAGCGGCACCGTGCGCTGGATTACCGCGCATCATGAGTATTGAATATACCCTTGTCCGGCGTCCCCGGCGCCGGAGTTTGACGATCACCGTATCGCCTGAAAATCAGGTGCGTGTCCTGGCTCCCGGTTTTCTTTCCGAAAATAAAATCGAAGCTTTTGTCCGCCGTAAATCCCCCTGGATTTTGAAGCAAATCGAAAAAAACTCCGGACGCCCCAAGCCGGCATTGCGCGGTTACAAGTCAGGTGAAATTTTTTCTTTTCTCGGAAAAGAGCTGTCGCTTGAAATTCAGACGGCACCAGAAGGGGACAAGCAGGGAAGTATTGCCTGCCCCCTTCTTGAAGCTCCGGAGAAATCTTTTTTGATTGTGGCTGTTCCTGAAAAATTGCAAGGCGAAGAACGCCGGAGCCATATCGCCTGGAGGATCGAAGACTGGTACCGGAGCACGGCCGTTAAAATTTTCAATCAACGGGTGGCGCATTATCAGGATTTTCTAGGGCCGAAACCCCAAAGCGTCCGGGTCCGGGAATTCCGGAGCCAATGGGGAAGCGCCAGCCGGCAGGGCCATTTAAAATTCAACTGGCGCCTCCTCATGGCGCCCCTTGAAGTGGTGGATTATGTCGTGGTGCACGAGCTCACCCACCTGGAGCACCTGAACCATTCCCCCCTGTTTTGGACGCGGGTAGGGCAAATTTTCCCTGATTACAAGGCTCGCCGGCATTGGCTTACCGCTCACGGACGCTCTCTTTGGCTTGATTTTGCTCCTCATACGCCTCTTTTGGAATAAAATCTTCTTTGAATGAACAAACGCTAACATTTTCCCGCATCAAATTACCGGCCCCTTGAAGCATGAATTCTACGCATGTAGCTTTCTATATAAAGGGAGCTGAAGAGCCATGGAACAAAATGTTAAGAAAGGAAATCGCCGCATCACCGGATTCATCTTGCAATCATTCATGGCGTCATCGATCCTGGGGGCCTCTGCTCCTGCCTGGGCAATCGCCCAAATGGAGACTTCCGGTCCTCCGGCAAACATTGTTCCTGCGGTCGCGCCCGGCGAAAATTCGCCGTCACCCGTAACCCTCCCTGCGGGAACGGCGCTTCCGCTTTCAAGTGGAAATGAAAACCCGATTGCACCGCCCGATAAAGCCGGGCCTACTTCGCTGCTGTCTGGCCGTCCACGAACAAAAAAAAGTATTGCCGCGTTGAATGCCGCGGGAGTTACGGCAATGCTTCTCAACATTTCTCAAAATCATTCGATCGTGATTTTGGGCCCCACAGAACGGCCGAATTATATTCAAAGGCTGGTGGATATCGGAGGGGTACCCTCTCCTATGAGACGAGATTTGCAGGCCTACCGGTATACCCGCGTTGGCGATGTTGCCGGCGGAGGAATTAAATTTAAAGTCGAGGGACTTTTTTTTGCAAAACGGGATTCCGAATCCATCATGATCGGAACTTTTGTCCTGGAGCCGGGCAATGCCCTGACCTTTCCTCAATCCCTGGCATTGCCTCCGGGACAGACCCTCCGGATGCCTAACGGCGACCGGGCATTGCGTATGAATCATATCCGGCTCCATCGGGCGGGGAATGACAGCCAACCCATCCCTGATGGTTTTTTGAAACGCCGGGATGTTCCTCTTCCCGGTTACAATGTTCTTCGGGATGTGCGTCCGGAGGAACAGGTTTCCCTCCAATCCCAGGACCCTGCAAGCGCCTGGGGAGATTTTATCGGGCAGCTCCAGAAACTGGACCCCGAATCAAAACAAAAACTCGGTAATTTTCTCTATGGAATTGCCGGGGAGCAGACCTCAGAATCAATCCCGCCCAATCAATCTGAAAAATAAATGCTGCTTTTCATAAACCGTGCTTCATGCTATTGTAAAAACAAGGTGCACTCATGAAAAAAATCGATTTCTCCAAAAAGAAATGCATGTCCTGTGAGGGCGGAACAAAACCATTTTCAAGGGCCCAGATACGCGAATGTTTAAAAGACCTGAAGGGCTGGGCTTACGAAAAGGGCGCCATTGTCAAAACTTTCCCCTTTAAAGATTATTATGAAACCGTCTCTTTCGTGAATGCCGTGGCCTGGATTGCCCATACCGAAGACCATCACCCGGACATGAGCTTCGGATACAAGAAATGCAGGGTCGAATACGCAACGCATGCCATCAAAGGCATTTCTGAAAATGATTTTATTTGTGCCGCCAAAGTCGAGGCGCTGATTTAAAAAAGGGGACAGGCAATATTTCCTGCCTGTCCCCTTTTTTAGGAGTAACCATGAAAAAAGTTTTGTGGATTCTTTTGATTGTTTTCATTCTTGCGGCGGCGGGAGTTACAGTTTTTGCTCTCACTTTCGATGCCGACCGTTACCGCCCCTTGATCGTCAATAAAATCGAAGAAAGCACCGGATTCACTGTGGATCTTGAACGGATCAGCCTTGGATGGGAAGGCGGCGTGGCGCTGAAGCTAAGACAAATGGCCCTTTTCCTGGACAAGGAAAAGCAAAAGAAACTGGGCCAATTTGAATCTTTTAGCGTTTTAGTGGATTTGATGCCGCTTTTGAACCGGCGGCTTGAAGTTGGTTCAATTTTGATCAAAGATCCGGACATTCAACTTGTACGGGGCCCGGATGGAAAATTGAAAGGTTTTGAAAAGCTGGCGCAGGGAGGCGGACCAAAAGCCAATACCGGTGAAAAGGTCACGGGCGCCATTCTTCTATCCGCGATTCGCCGGGCGGAAATCGAAAACGGCCGTTTTAATTTACTCGATCAATCTGGGGGCTACATCACGAATACTTCCCTGGAGCATATCGATTTGACGGTTAAGGATTTTTCATTGGCCGGGGATGTTGCATTTACAGCGCGTGCGGCATTTGCGAGCCCGAAGCAAAATATTCAGATTTCGGGAAGGTTGAGGGCTCAACCCCTGGAAATTACCCATGCGGAGTTCGAAACCGATCTTGGCGAGGCCCAAATGGACGAAGTTTTAAAAATGTTTCCTGCTCTTCGGAGCTCCGGTCTTCAGAAAGTGCAGGGCCGGTTGTCGGGCATTGTCGACGGCCTTAAACCGGAACCCGCTTTGTCCTGGGAAAAAGGCGAGGTTCATCTGTCAAATGGCCGGTTGCAGCTTGCGGGAACCCCCTCGCTCGAAAATCTGGAATTGCGGGCCGGGCTTTCTCAAAATCAAATCGATATCCAGCAGCTTTCGGGCAATCTCGGTGAAGGGGATTTTTCATGGACCGGTAAAGTGGATCAGACTGTAGGGGCGGGGCTTGTCCCCGCCCTTCCAGGGCGCCCACAAGGGGCGCCCCTACGCCTGGCATTCAAGGGCGGTTTGCACAATTTGAATTTGTCTCAATTTGCGTCTTCGCAGGAACGGGGGGCGGCCGGATTTGGAGGGAAACTGGGGCTTTTATTTGAGGGGACAGCCACGGGTAACAATGACGAAGCGATTTTAAAAACTCTCTCCGGCCAGGGGCAGTTGAATCTCGATAACGGTGTGATTCAGAATTTGAATGTGCTTCGTGAGGTTTTCAACCGCCTGTCAATGATTCCGGGCCTTGTGCAGCGCCTTCAACAAAGCCTGCCTCCCGCGTATCAGGAAAAACTGCAGGCGCGCGATACTTATTTGCAGCCGGTTCAACTTCCCTTTACGGTCAATCAGGGCGTTATTTTTTTTAACAACCTGAATATAGCTGCCGATTCTTTTGCGCTCGCAGGAGGGCAGGGTTCCATCAGTCCTCAATATATTCGTGTCCAGGCGGTTCTTTTGATCGATGCCGAACTTTCGACGGCGCTGGTGCGGAGTGTTTCCGAGCTTTCCAATTTGCAGGACCGCGAAGGCCGCCTTTCGATTCCGGTCAATATTCAAGGGCCGCCGAACCAGATTTCAGCTTTACCTGATTTGCAATATGTGGGTTCCAGGCTTGCAACGCAAGTGCTGGCCAATTACCTCTCCCCTAGAAAAACAGCCGATCCGAATGCGACAGGGGAATCTGCGCCATCCTCCGGCCTTGATAGTTTACGGAAAATGAAGGGAAAGGACCTTCTCGCTCAATTTCTCGGGGGATCTTCTAGCGGGCAGGATTCTTCGGCCCAGCAACAGTAACTGAAACGCGAATAAGGCCTTTGCGGACCGGCGCAATCCGCTGAAAAGCGCCTTTGGTCAGGTCGATCAACCGGTTCAAACGCCTTGCAGGACCGCGGTCATTGACCCGGCAAACCACGGATTTTCCGTTCGCTTCATTCACCACCTTCAAATAAGTCCCAAAAGGAAAATTCCAGGAAGCGCAAGTGAGCCCGGAGTCGTCAAAAACTTCATTGTTCGCGGTCCGATAATTGATTCCGGGATCTGTTTCGCTGTACCAGGAAGCCGTTCCGCGATAAACCGGTTGTTTTTTCTTTTTTGGTGCCGCTTTTTTTGTTCGGGATAAAAGATTGACCACGGGCGGTATTTTCACGGCTTGTATCCCTTGCGGAGTATAATGACTTTCCTGCCACATCGAAATCGGCTGCGCGGAAACAATCGGGACCGCCAGAATCATCAATGCCATCAGTGATCTTTTGAAGCCTTTCGGACTTAATTGCACACCCATTCCCCCATGGTTGAACCATACCCTATAAATTCACGATTTCCATACCCTTTCTCCAAATGCTAGTTCTTACTATTTCTTCCCTTAGAGCCCGTCTCAAAAAGCTTGCTTCCGCCTGCGCTTAAAATGACATATAATTGAAATAATCAAAAAATGCAGGGGTGGTTTGCAAATTGCCCCAGAAGGGATTCATGCTTCACGAAGGAGAGAAAAAAACGGTGGGGCTGCTGACGGCTTTCACCCCTGAAATTTTTAAAAGCGAATATTTCACCCGCATCATTTCCGGAATCATCGACGCCCTGCGCGAGAGCAACTATGCTCTTAAACTCCTCATGCTCAAAGATGAGGAATATGCGGATGCCAGCCGTAAAATTCTGGAGGAGCATCAGGTCAATGGGCTTCTGCTTCTGACCTGGCGGATTCACCCCAAATTTATTGAGGAAGCCCTGCAAGGTTCGGATCTGCCGGTAGTACTTATTAATGATTACGCTCCCCAGCTGAAAGCCAATATTGTGTATTGCAATAACAAGACCGGAATTCAGCTTGCGCTCAAGCATTTGCTTAACCGGGGTTACCGCAAAATCGGAATGCTGCAGGGCCCGGACGAGGATTCTCTGGATGCCCGGGAACGCCAGCAGGTGTATATCGATCTTTTGCGGGAATACAATCTTTCCTTTGATCCGGCTTATTTCCGGAAATGCGATTATTTTTTTGAAGAGGACGGTTATTTGAAAATGATGGACATCATCCATCACGCCAAACCTCTTCCGCGCGCGTTGCTATGCTTCAACGATGATCTTGCCATCGGCGCGCTCAAGGCCCTCAAAGAATCGTGGATCAAATGCCCGGAAGAAGTGGCGATCATCGGTTACGACGGAATTGAACGGGGAAAGTATGTGGTTCCGCCCCTGACGACTATCCGTCAGCCGCTTGAACGCATGGGTCGTGAAATGGTCCAGGTACTGATGGGGCTGATGGAAGGGACTCTCAAAGGGCCGGTAAGGAAAGAGTTTTTTCCGGAGCTCGTGATTCGCCAGTCGGCTTAAAGTAACTTCAAGACAAATAAAAAAGGCCGGGGAATTTTCCCCGGCCTTTTTTATTATTGGTAGAGCAACGATTAGTCGAGATTCACTCCGTTATTGGGAAGTGGAACATCGATCTGGACAATCGGGAACGTCAGGATATGCAGGATCCCGCCGACTGTATCCGCAAGGCCATAGGCAAGCCCGCGGCCGATTCCTTTCGCGGTCGCCGTGGCTTTGCATTTGCAGTTTGGATCCGCTTTTCTCGCTTCACTGAAAATTGCCGTCCAGCCGCCCAACGCATTTTTAAAGCCAAAATCCAGTTTTCCGAGGGCTTTATCCTTATAAGTCTTTCCTTCCGTCCATGGGCTGGCTGCCTGGGCCACTCCCCCCAAACACAGGGTAAAAACAGCGATAAGAAACCCGACGATAAATTTTTTCATTAAATCCTCCCTTTCAAGGTTACTGTCTCCGGATTTTTAGTGATGTCTGCATGATCTGGAGTTTTTTTCCATCTGTGTTATTATCGGCACATGCGCTTGAATCCACACCTTTTTGAAGTCAATTCTTTCCGGCTCCTTCAAAGGCTTGCAGGAACCGCTTCCGGCCCCTTGACACTCTCCATGATTGCAGAAAAGGAATGGAAAAACCTCCGGGATTCGGGAATGGATATTCTCTGGCTGATGGGGGTTTGGAAGCGCAGCCCGGGAGCCCGGCAAAAGGCATTGAATGACCCGGGTCTTCGTACCGCCTACGATCAGGCGCTTCCCGGCTGGACGGAAAAGGATGTGGCCGGTTCTCCCTATGCGGTTCATGAGTACACGCTGGATCCGTTCCTCGGGGGAGAAGGAATGCTCGCAGAATTAAAGGAACGTCTCAACCGGCTCGGTCTCAAGCTCATGCTCGATTTTGTGCCCAATCATCTTGCCCTGGATCATCCCTGGACTTTCTCTCATCCGGAATATTTTATCGGATGCTCCGAGCCTGCAAAGCTCGAGCATCCGGACTGGTTTTTTGAGGCAAAGCCCGGGATTTTTCTCGCACACGGGCGCGATCCTTATTTCTCGCCATGGAGTGATACGGTCCAGATCAATTATTTCTCGGAGGCTGCGCGCGAAGCCATGACAGGCGAACTCGAAAAAATTGCCGGAGTTTGCGACGGCGTGCGATGCGACATGGCCATGCTTCCAATGAGCGATATTTTCTCGAAAGTTTGGAGCCCGGTGACCGGCCTTTCGAAGCCGGAAAAGGAATTTTGGCCGGAATCAATCAAGCGCATTCGCGGCAAACGCCCGGAGTTTATTTTTATGGCCGAAGCTTACTGGAATACCGAATGGCAGCTTCAACAGATGGGATTTGATTTTACTTATGACAAAACCCTTTATGACCGGCTGCATCACGCGGAGCCCAAAGAGATTCGTGAGCATTTACTGGCGGAAGGGGAATACCAAAGCCGCTCCGCACGGTTTATCGAAAATCATGACGAGAAACGCGCGTTTGAAGCTTTTGGCCTGCAGCGGTCTTTGGCTGCGGCAACGGTTTCCGCCACGGTGCCCGGGCTTCGTTTTTTTTACGACGGACAGCAGGAAGGCCGGAAAATCCAGACGCCTGTTCAATTGATTCGCGAGCGGCAAGAAGAGGCCCGGCCCGAAGTCCGGAATTTTTATGACCGTCTTTTAAAACTCATCGATAAGCCGGTTTTTCATGAAGGCCGGTGGCAACTCCTGGAAGTTCCTTCTCCCAATCTTTTGGCCTGGAGCTGGGAGTCAGGACAAAGCCGCACTCTTATCATCGTGAATTATTCCTCCACCTGTTTTAGGGGAAATGCCGGGGGAGTTCCGGTGGATCTGGAACCGTGGGGTATCCATATAATCGACAAATGAAAAAATTTTATCGAATGGCTTCTCTTTGGATAATTCCTGCCCTGCTTGTTCAACTTGCTTCTTCTCCGCAGACCTCGGGCCTTCCGGTTTCTATCGCCCTCAAAAATGAGTATTACTCTGTCGATTCCATTGAGCGCTCGAAAGAACCGGGTTTTTTGAAATTTCAGGTAAGTTCCGCGCATGCCCATTATGAAATCGAAGGAATTGGGCGGCTCGCGAAACTCCTCCATGAAATCGAAGTCATCGAGCGGATCCGCCGCAACGATGAATCCAGCGGATTTTTTGACGGGGTCGCTTCCGGCGTTGAAAATACCAAAGACGGTTTTGTCAATTTTGTGGCGCATCCTGTAAGGTCGGTCGCAGGCCTGGGAGGCGCGGCCAAAAAAATCGGGCGCGGCATCGGCGGGATTTTTCGTGATAAAGAGGAAGGAGAAAAGACAAGTTTCGGCGATACGGTGATCGGTTCCTCGGAGCGGGAACTCGCCAAACAATTCGGCGTGGATGTCTATACCACCAATCCTTATCTCCGGAATCTTCTGGTAAAAATGGCCAAATCCCGGGCCGGAGGAAAAGGGACATTCGCCGTTGTTTCTCTCCTGATTCCGGTAGGGCTGGTGGCTATGCTGGCCATCACCGCAAGCAGTGTAAACGGCGTGGCGGACCAGATTGTCAATGACCATAGCCGTCAGGACCTTTTCTATTTGAACAAAAAAGCGCTGATGGGCCTGGGCTTTGCGGAATATGACAGCATCAAGGTTTTGAATCTTCCTTATTATTCTCCGCGCGAGGCAACTTACCTGCGCGTTTATCTGGAAAAGCTCAAAGAGGTGAAAGGCTGGCAGGAAATTTTCAAGGCCGCGCGAGGCGTTTCCGGCGAGTGGCAGGCATTGAAACTTCTTTATGCGGCCCAGCTTGCCGCGGATGGATATGACAAAATTCGTTTTAAAAAATTGCATGTGTTCAGGGAGGGGATCGGACTTCTGGGCCCGGACCGGATTGTTTTTATGGCGCCTTACGATGACCTGGATTCCGGCCTGATGCCGGGAATCAAGAGCCGCATTGAAAAGTTAAAGAAGGAATGGGGACAGCAAAAATCAGAGATTTGGAATGCCGGAAGAATCAGCGCTTTTCATGGATTGATGACGACCCGGGAGTGGATGCTGTTGTCGGGAAGAACAGTATGAAGTCTTACGAAGTCGAACAGAAATACCGGCTTAAAAATCCTGCCGCAGCCCGGAAAGTTCTCCGGGATATGGGCGCAAAAAAAATCCGTTCCGGTTTTGAGTCCAATGAGCTTTTCGATTTTTCGGGAATATTGCGGTCCTGTTCCAGCGTTCTGCGGCTGCGCCGGTTTGGAAATGAAAAACAGGGCCTTTTGACTTTTAAGGGGCCGTGTTTAAAAAGCCGCTACAAAAAACGGGTCGAAATCGAAACTTTGATTCTCTGGGGCAAGGCGCGGGCGCTGCTTCAAGACGCGGGGTTTGAAATCGCGCGCAAATATTCTAAAAGCCGGGAAGAGTTCCTCCTTGCGAAAACCCATGTCACTTTGGACCGGTTGCGAGAAAAAGGCTGGTTCCTCGAAATCGAAGGCAAGCCGGCGGAGATTGCCAATCTCGAAAAGAAGTTAGGGCTTTCCGCTAAAGACCGCGAAAACCGTACATACCTTCAAATCCTTGAAAAATGAAAAACATCATCGTCCTTCAGCATATCGACTGTGAAACGCCGGGAATACTCGAAGAAATTCTCAAGGCCCGAGGTTTTTCTCTTTCGGTCATCCATTCCAACCGGAATCAACCGGTCCCGCTGAAAATGGGGGAGGCGGCCGGTCTTGTCGTGATGGGCGGCCCGATGGGAGTTTATGAAGAGGAACAATATCCGTTTATCCGCCATGAAATCCGGCTGATTCAGGACGCGATCAAAAATCAAAAACCGGTTCTTGGAATTTGCCTGGGTAGCCAGTTGCTGGCCGCGAGCCTGGGCGCCCGGGTTTACAAAGGAAAGAAAAAAGAAATCGGCTGGCTTCCGGTCCGCCTCATCGGGGAAGGCCAGAAGGACCCTTTATGGAAAGGGCATTCGGAAACCTTTGTGCCGCTTCACTGGCATGGAGACATTTTTGATCTTCCCCAGGATGCGGTGCCGCTGGCCTCTTCGGAGTTGACGCGGCATCAGGCATTCCGTTATGGAAAAAACACCTATGGTTTCCTTTTCCATCTGGAAGTGACGGAACCCATGGTGCGCGAGTGGGTGAAAAAATTTTCGGGGGAACTCCGGGAAGAAAAGATGGAGGGCCAACAAATCCTTAAAAAATCAGCGGAGTATCTTCCCTGGCTACAGGATAGCGCGCGCACGGTTTTTTCGCGCTGGGCGGACCTGATTTAAACCCGCAATTGTTTTTCCGCATCCACCACGCCACGATTGATACGGTCTCGCGCCCGGAAAAGACGCGCGCGAAACTCATCTGACGTATGCGGCGCGGAAGCAAGTTCCCGTAAAAGCTGGATCACCATCCTTAAATAGCGAATCAACTCTCCCTCGTCGGCCATCGTGAGTTTGAAAAGTTCATCGAAATCTCTTCCGCAACTCCAGGCTTCCACGGCCAGAGCCAGATTGAAATGGGGCGGTTTCGTATGCGGCCAGACGCCGTGTTTGGTTTCCATCCTGGAAATATGGCGATGGATGTGCTCGGCCTGCTCCTTCATTTTCAGGTGCTTATGCCCGAGCTTTGGCGGGGAATCCCCCTTGCGCGGTTCAAAAATAAGGCCTGCAAGCATGACGGCAAGTTCGGGTTCATTGAGTTTCTCCAAAAGTCCATCCGCATGCATTTCCGCTAGCATGAGCTCGTAGCCAAAAACCGAAGCCGCAAAATCCCCTTTGGAAGTAAGCTTGTTGTCCGCATCATTCAAATAGCCCATTTCCCGCAAAAGATCGATTTTTCGCTCCATCACGCCAAGCCCTTTTTCGCGGCCGGTTTTGGAAGACTGAAAATGGTGGAAGGAACGCGGGTAAATTTCAAAAAGTTTGGGGCCGAGTTCTTTATAAAGATTCAGGAGAGTTGCGTAGGCCGCGTTCAACTGGCTTTCAATGGATTCTGGCTGGCCGTGAATGATGCGCTCGATTTCTCCAAAAGAAATGTGCGATGGATTGATGCGGGAGTATACAAAACCGCGTTCATCCATTCCTCGCCGCCCGGCCCTCCCGGCCATTTGATAAAAATCGCGCGTGGTCAGAAACTTGAAGCCCATGCCGTAGAATTTAGAAAGTTCGTCAAAAATCACGCTTCGGGCGGGCATATTGATTCCGAGCGCGAATGTCTCAGTTGTGAAAATAAGTTTGACCATCCGGTGCGTGAAAAGCTGTTCGATCACTTCTTTCAAAGTGGGCAGCATGCCGGCATGATGGTAGGCAATGCCATGTTCCACGAGATGCCGCATTTCCTCGGCCGATTTCTCCTGCTTTAAATCATAACGGTCGAGCAGGGAGTCGTAGAGGTGAACAGCTTCTTTTTTTTCCGCGGGCGTTAAAAATTCAAAGCCCGCGGCCTCGAAGGCAAGACTTTCGGTGCGCCGGCGCCCAAAGGCAAAATAAACAGCAGGCAGGCGTTTGGTTTCAAGCAGGTGCCGGATCAAATCCTCCAGACGGTTCGGGCGGGCATGCAGGGCCCTCATGCCATGGTGCCGCTCTCTAGGAGAAATTTTCCAGGTGTCACGGCTCAAAAATCCGTCACGGCGCAGGGACTTGAAATCTTCAAAAATGCGGCTCTGGCACTGAAACAAAAAATTAAGCGGGACCGGGCGTTTTGTTTCCAGCACCACATTGATCGGCCGTTGGTGGACACTTCGTATCCAGTCGGCAAGCTGATGGACATTCGGCACCGTGGCGCTCAGGGCAAGAATACGGATTGAAGGCGGCGTAAACAGGATCGCTTCTTCCCAAACCGTGCCGCGCTCGGCATCATCCAGGTAATGCACCTCGTCAAAAATCACCCAGCCGATTTTCTGGATGCGCTCGGAATTTTCGAAAAGGGAATTGCGGTAAATTTCCGTGGTCATGATGAGGATCGGCGCGTCGGCATTGAGCGAGACATCGCCCGTAAGAATTCCCACCTTTTCGTTTCCGTAAGTGGTGCGAAAGTCCCGGTATTTTTGGTTGCTCAAAGCTTTAATCGGCGCGGTATAAATCACATGTTCGTTTCTTTCCATGGCTTTTTGAATGGCGTACTCGGCAATAAATGTTTTGCCTGCGCCGGTGGGAGCGGAAACCAGGATCGAATGTTCCTTGTCGATCCAGGCCATGGCCTGCTTTTGAAAGGCATCCGGCTCAAACGGCATGGGCAGGCTCTTTTTGCGCGGGCAGGGAAAGTTCCACGCTCTTTTTTACGCCGGATTGAAAAAGGGAAGGGAAAAAAGCAAGCAAGCGGATTAAAAGAGAGGATTGAAAGCCGGACATGATGAAACGGTGAAAAAGATTCCCGATGGAAAGCCTGGATTGGTAAAGCTGGCCCAGTTTTATTTGATAGCAGGCCTGAAGCTGCGGGATTTCTCCCGGTGCCGGAGAGGGGAAGCCCAGCGTTTCAGCCAGAAGCAGTCCTCCTGCAAGCGCCATGGTCATGCCCTGGCCCATGAAGGGCTCGAGAAAGCAGGCGCTGTCTCCGGCGTAAAAAACGCCGTCTTGTCCTGCCGGGCTTTTTCCATGGGCCAGAGATGCGCAGGTAATCCAGTCCGTCGTTCGCCTGGCTTTTGCAAACCATTGTCCGAACAAGGAATTCTTCCGCGAGGTTTCTTTGAGAATGGCATTAAAATCCGCATGATATTTTTGAAGCCCTTTTTTGTTTACAATCCCGCAAAGGTTAAAGCCGTTATTTTCAATTGCCGAAATTCCGAAATATCCGCCCGGAAAAAAGAAAAGGCGTATTTGATCATCCGGGGAAGGCCCTTCGAAATGCGCTTTAAAGCCAATCTTTCCATTTGTCATCCTAAGTCTTTCGTTTGTCATCCTGAACGCAGTGAAGGATCTCCGGGGCGATTTACTCGTAGATTCTTCGGCCTTCGGCCTCAGAATGACAGGGGCACTTAAACTTTTCCTGCCCGCCGCATTGATCACGAGACGCGATTGTACCAGAGTTTTTCCGGCTTGACCGGATTTTGAAAATTCAACGCTGAAACCGCCGGAGTTTTTTTCGATGCGCAGGGCTTCCGCCGGGCAGGCAATTTCGCAACCGGCAATTTTCGCTTCCAGCAGCAGGCAGGCATCCAGCGCCTGACGGGAAATTCCGTACCCGAACGGAAAGTCGAGGTCGAGGAAAGGCAGGTTTGTTTCCGCCTTCGCGCCACTTCCGCTTGAAAAGCATGCCGTCCCGATAGGGCGGCCGCCAAGCGCGGCGACGGTTTCAGCAATCCCCAATTTTTTCAGGACAGGCCAGACGGACGGCGCAAGAAATTCCCCGCAAACTTTATGGGATTGTTTTTGCTTTTCCAGGATCAAGACCTTCCAGCCTTGGCGTGCCAGCCCGATTCCCGCCGAGGAACCCGCGAGTCCGCCCCCAATAATGATGGCATCAAGCATGCTTTTCACCTGCCAGTGCGAAACGATAAGCGAAGTGGCGGTAAAATCGAAGGTAGGAAAGCCCGGATTGCTGAATCAAGGCGCCGGCTTCATCGGGAACAAAGCCTCGCAGGACCGAAAGAGGCGCGTCATTTTTAAAGATTTTGTCTTGCGTAAAAGCGGCGAGAAGTTTGATTCCCCAAAAGGCGCGGCGCGAGCGGAGAAGATCATTGATGATGATGCCGCGTTGCGCAATCCGGTCAAATGATTTTAAGGCCGCGACGGCTTGGGAATCTTCCAGGTGGTGGAAAAATAGCGAAGAAATCACATAGTCGTAAGAATCATTTAAGAAAGGAAGTTCAAAGCACGAACCCTGAACAAATTGTATCTCGGGATAATCTCCCGACAGATGACGCGCCATTTGCAGCGCTTCGCGGCTTAGATCAAGAGCGGTAATCCTCACCGCCTGTTTTCTTTTCCGGCACCACCGGGCAATGGCTTGAGGAATATCGGCGCTGCCGCTTCCGATATCCAGGATGCGGAGAGTTTGCTCCGGCTGCCAATGAGTTGAGAACCGTGATAAATGATTGAGGATGACCGCGATTCCTCCGAGGTATTGATTGACGCGCGAGATGAGTTTGTAGGTGTTGAGGGTTTCCTCATAAGTGAGCGGAACGAGATCGATGATTTCTTTTTCTGCGGAACGAACTTTTATGTGTGTCATCCTGAGGCGATTTTTGCCGAAGGATCTCACGAGATTCTTCGCTTCGCTCAGAATGACATTACTTTTTCTCATTTTTAATCACCAAGGAAGAACATTTCGAACCGAACCCCAAAGTATTGAGGAGCGCATGCCGGATTTTATGGGAACGGCTGGCATCGGAAACATAATCAAGGTCGCATTCCGGGTCCGGAGTTTCGAGATTGAGAGTCGGATGAATTTTTCCCTCCTGCATGGCAAGGAGAGTGGCTGCAAGTCCGGCCGCGCCGCTGGCGCCCTGGGGATGCCCAATCATGGATTTTGTGGAACTCATCGGGACTTCATAAGCCCGTGGACCGAAAAGATGTTTCATGGCCGAAGTTTCAACGCGGTCATTCAGGGGAGTTGAGGTTCCATGCAGATTCACGTAATCAATGGCTTCGGGGGGCAGGCTCGCTTCTTCGAGTGCAAGCGATATGGCGCGAAAATTCGCGAAACCGTTTTCTTCAAGGCGAACCGCATGAAAAGCCTCACAGGAAGATCCGTAACCGGTGAGTTCGGCATAAATCGCCGCGCCACGTTGAAGTGCATGATCTTTTTCTTCCAGCACAAACATCCACGCGCCCTCGCCCAAAACAAATCCGCTCCGGTCTTTCGAAAAAGGCCGCGAAGCTTTTTCCGGCCGGTCATTCCATTCCGTAGGAAGAATTTTCATGATTTCGAATCCGCGCATGATGCCTTCGGCAACCGGCGCATCCGATCCTCCTGCGAGCACCACAGTCAGCCGGCCGGTGCGGATTTCTTCAAATGCATAGCCGAGAGCATCCGTAGAACTGGTGCAGCCGGTAGTGATGACATGGCTTCTTCCCAAAAGCCCGAAATGAATCGAAAGTTCGCTTGAAATGCTGCCTGCCGTGGAAGCAGGGACAGCATAAAGGCTGGGTTGAAAAGGGACTTTCCCGTAAAGCATTTGATAATGGCGTTCGGTAAATTCCGCGCTGCCTCCACCGGAACCGATCAAGACTCCGAAGCGGTAGCGTTCTTTTTCCGCAAAAGATTGAGGCGCAAGAGAAGCATTGGAAAAGGCTTCTTCAGCGGCCAGCAGGGCCAGGCGGGTGACGCGCGGAAGATTCCGGTTTTCTTTTTTCGAAAAGCTGTCACCATTCAGAAGGACTTCACCGGCAATTTGGCAGGAAAGGGAAGCCGGATCAAAAGCCTGGATTCGCCGGATGCCGCTGATGCCGTTTAAAAGAGAGTGTTTGAACTTTTCGCAACCAATGCCGTTAGGGCTTGTAACGCCAATGCCCGTAATGACGACTTGTTTAAACATCGCTGATTTTCCCATAAAAATTAACAAGAGTCTAACCCTTTTATTGGTATTAGGTTAGGAATATAAGATCAATCTGGACTAAAACAGTCCGAATTGCTATACTTTTAATGGAGGATTCAAGATGCGATTTACCACGAAAACTGAATACGGGCTGGTCTGCCTCATCTATATGGCGCGGCATTCGAATGGGGAAGCGCACCCCATTACGATCAAAGAACTTGTCAGTGCCGAAGATTTTTCGCCTGCTTATATTGAAAAAATCCTCCAAAGTTTGCGCGCCTCAAAAATTGTCAATGCGGTCCATGGCAGCCATGGCGGCTACGTGCTTGCCAGGCCGGCCGGGGAAATTACGGTAAAAGAAGTCATTGATGCCCTGGAGGGCGCGACTTTTGATATTTTTTGCGAACCCGAAGTCCGGAAGGATATTACCTGCACGCATTTCTCGCTTTGCGGGATCAAGCCCCTTTGGGCGAAAACCAAGGAAATGCTGGACCACCTTTATGAAGGAATTACGGTAGAGATGCTTGCCGGGCAAAAGCTTGTCATTCCCGCGGAGCTCAAACCGGAAAATGACTTGAAAGGAATTTCTCATGCCGGATAACACCATGAATCTCGAAAATCTTGTGAACCGGGAATATCAATACGGTTTTAAAACCGAGATTGAATCCGCGCATACTGTCAAAGGTTTGAGTGAAGATACCATCCGTCAAATCTCCCGGCATAAGAAAGAGCCGGAGTTCATGCTCGAATTCCGTTTGGAGGCCTTTCGCCGCTGGCAGAAAATGGAAGAGCCTACCTGGTCGAATGTGCATCATGCCCCGATTGATTATCAGGGACTCATTTATTATTCCGAGCCCAAACAGGCAAAAAAGCAAATGCAAAGCATGGAAGAGGTGGATCCTGAATTGCGGCGCACCTTTGAAAAGCTCGGCATCCCGCTCATGGAACAAAAACGGCTTGCGGGAGTTGCTGTCGATGCGATTTTTGACAGTGTTTCCGTGGCCACGACTTTTAAGGCAAAACTGAAAGAGTCCGGCGTCATATTCTGCTCTTTTTCAGAAGCCGTTCTCGAATATCCGGAGCTGATCAAAAAATATATGGGCTCCGTAGTGCCTCCTTCGGATAATTTTTATGCAGCGCTTAATTCGGCGGTTTTTACTGATGGGTCCTTTGTGTATATTCCTAAAAACACGCGTTGCCCGATGGAGCTTTCCAGCTATTTCCGGATCAATACCGAAGGCTCCGGCCAGTTCGAGCGCACGCTCATTGTCTGCGAAGAGGGAAGCCATGTGAGTTATCTGGAAGGCTGCACGGCGCCGAAATTCGATACCAATCAGCTGCATGCGGCCATTGTGGAACTGGTGGCCATGGACAATGCCGAGATCAAATATTCCACGGTGCAGAACTGGTATGCCGGAGACCCCAAGACGGGCAAGGGCGGCATTTATAATTTTGTGACCAAGCGTGGCAAATGCGCGGGCAAAAACTCCAAGATTTCATGGACGCAGGTAGAAACGGGTTCCGCCATCACGTGGAAATACCCGAGCTGCATTTTGCTGGGCGATAATTCGATTGGCGAATTTTACTCCGTGGCGCTTACGACCGGTTTCCAGCAGGCGGACACCGGTTCTAAAATGATTCATGTGGGAAAAAACACGAAAAGCACGATTATTTCGAAAGGAATTTCCGCCGGACAGTCCAATAATAATTATCGCGGGCTGGTCCAGATCAATCGCGGCGCCGATGGCGCGAAAAATTTCACCCAATGTGATTCGCTCTTGATTGGCGCGAAATCCACGGCCAATACATTTCCTTATATGGATATTCAGAATCCGCGCGCAGAAGTGGCGCATGAAGCTTCGATTTCGCGGGTGAGTGATAATCAGCTTTTTTATTTTCAGCAGCGCGGCATTCCGGCCGAGGCCGCCATGAGTTCTATCATCAATGGATTTTGCAAACAGGTTTTCAAGGAGCTTCCCATGGAATTCGCCGTGGAAGCGACCCAGCTTTTGGGGCTCAAACTGGAAGGGACGGTTGGGTAAAGCAATGCAAAATTCAAAAATCAAAATTCAAAATGAAAAGGCGGGAAAGAAGAAATGCTCTTAATAAAAGATTTATATGCAAAAGTTGGGGAAAGAAATATTCTCAAGGGGATTAATCTTGAGGTGAAGGCGGGTGAAGTGCATGCCATCATGGGGCCCAATGGCTCCGGCAAAAGCACCCTGGCCAAAGCCCTGGCGGGAGAGCCTCATGTAGAAATCACTCAGGGGCAAGTCTCGTTTCTCGAAAAAGACCTGCTGGCTCTTGCGCCCGAAGAGCGCGCGCTTGCCGGCGTTTTCATGGCTTTCCAATACCCGGTCGAAATTCCGGGCGTCAACAATGCGAGTTTTTTGCGCATGGCCTTCAATGCCAAACGCAAACATCTGGGCCAGGAAGAAATGGACCCGCTTGAGTTTGACGGATACCTGAAAGAGAAAATGAAAGTCGTGCAAATTCCGGAAGCTTTTCTCGACCGTTCCGTGAATCATGGTTTCTCCGGCGGAGAAAAAAAACGTAATGAAATTCTCCAGATGGCAGTGCTTGGGCCGAAGCTCGGACTTTTGGATGAAACGGATTCCGGACTGGATGTCGATGCTCTCCGAATTGTCGCCCAGGGCGTGAATGCGCTGAAACAGCCCGATAACGCGCTTGTGCTTGTCACGCATTATCAAAGACTGCTTGATTACATCGAGCCGGATTTCGTCCATATTCTTTTTGACGGACGGATCATCAAGTCCGGCGACAAATCACTTGCTCTTGAAGTGGAAGAAAAAGGCTATGACTGGGTATTGCCCAAAAAGGCGGTTACAAAGTGAATCCTTCTTACCAGGATTTTTTAGCCGGATTTAAGCCGGGAGCAAAACCGGAAGCCGATTGGCTTCGCGATTTCCGGCTCAAAGCCTACGGAAAATTCCAGCAAATCGGCCTTCCGACCCGCAAGACCGAAGCCTGGAAGTACATGAATCTGGAGCCGGTCCTGAAAACCGCTTTCGCAAAGCCGGACATGTTCCGTTCCGGCCGTGACAATATCGACGACTTCTTTTTTCCGGAAGAGAAAACCTTCGGCCGCATCGTCTCCGTCAATGGCAGCTTTGTTCCCGAATTTTCCAGGCATGCGGAGCTTGAAAAAGGGGTCCGCTTCCGGAATATTCAATCGGTGCTGAATGAGATGAGTTTGAGGGCTTATTTTTTGGAGAACCTCGATCATGAAGAAAATCCTTTCGCGCTGATCAATGCTTTTAGTTTTGACCAAGGTTTTTTGTTGCATGTTCCTGCGGGAACCGTTCTCGAAAAGCCGATCCATATTCTCATGGCCTCTCTTGCCGCGCGCGAACAAACGCCGGTTTTTTATCCGCGTGTTTTAGTCGTACTTGAAGAAGGCGCCAAAGCCGATTTAATTCTGGACCATGCGGACCTGACTGACGGAAATTACCTGATGAATTCGGTGATCCAGGTCCATCTTGGAAAAAATGCAAAACTTTCCTTTCTGAATTTGCAGCGGCAGAGCGAAAAAGCGATTCAATTGACGGCACACCGCATTCAGCTCTCTGAGGGCAGCCGGTATGATGGAATATCGGTGACTACCGGGGGGGCCTCTTTGCGCAATGATTTTCAGGCGGATTTTCTGGGAGAGAAGGCCTCGTTTTCTCTGGATGGTTTGGCGGTGCTTGGCGGAACCTCCCAGGTGTTTCAGCATGTGACCGTGAATCATCAAACTCCGGACAATCAAAGCGCCCAGTATTTTAAAAATATTTTGAGCGGGGAATCCCAGGCGGAATATTCCAGCCTGGTGCATGTCTGGCGGGGCGCGGTCAAATCCGACTCCGTGCAATTGGACCGCAACTTGCTTTTGTCGGACAAGGCGCGTGTCTGGTCCAGGCCGCAACTGAAGATTGACGCGGATGATGTGAAAGCCAATCATGGGGCCGCCACCGGACAGCTTCAGGAAAACGAGCTTTTTTATCTGCAGAGCCGAGGCCTTGATAAAAATGCCGCAAGAACTATTTTGACCTGCGGTTTTGCCGAAGAGCTTTTGAACAAGATCCAGCCCGAATGGCTCCGTGACCTGATCGAAATTCCGATCCGGGAAAAAATCAAGGCAATGACCAGGGAATAAAGGACAGGAGAAATGCTCGTGGCGCAAGGTTTGGACATTCAAAAAATCCGCAAAGACTTTCCGGTACTGGGCCGGCAAATGAATGGCCGTCCGCTTGTCTATCTGGACAATGCGGCCACCACGCAAAAACCTCTGGCCGTCATCGACCGCCTCCATGATTTTTACAGCACGCAATACGGCACCGTCCACCGCGGAGTCTATGAACTTAGCCAAATTTCCACTCACGAATGTGACTTGGTGCGTGAGAAATGCCGCAAATTTCTGAATGCCAAAAAAACAGCCGAAATTATTTTTGTGCGGGGCGCGACAGAAGCGATTAATCTTGTCGCAACCGGGTACGGCCGGAAATTTTTAAAGCCCGGCGATGAAATTTTAATCACGGGCATGGAGCACCATGCCAACGTCGTTCCCTGGCAGCAGCTTGCGGAAGAAAAGCAATTGGTGTTCAAGGCTGCTCCCATCAATGACCGGGGAGAATTGATCCTCGAAGAATTCAAAAAACTCCTGACCTCGAAAACAAAAATCGTGGCGGTAGGCCATATTTCCAATGCCCTTGGCACGATCAATCCGGTCAAGGAAATCACCAGGCTGGCGCATGAAGCCGGCGCGGTAGTCTTGATCGACGGAGCCCAGGCGGCGCCGCATACGCGCGTCGATGTGCAGGCAATCGGTTGCGATTTTTATTGCTTCTCGAGCCATAAAGTGTATGGCCCCACCGGAATCGGCGTGCTTTATGGCCGCCTGGAACTTTTGGAAGCCATGAATCCCTATCAATTCGGCGGCGACATGATTGAAATGGTGACGCTCGAGAAAACGACTTTTGCAAAACCTCCGCATAAATTCGAAGCCGGGACACCGGCAATTGCCGAAATTGTGGGGCTGGGACCGGCGCTTGAATATCTCGAGAATCTTGGAATGGACCGGATCGAAGCCTATGAGCATGAACTTCTTCTGGAAGCCACTCAAAAACTTTCCGCCGTTCCGGGCCTGAAAATCATTGGCACGGCCGCAGAAAAAGCGGCGGTGGTTTCGTTTGTGCTCGAGGACATTCATCCGCACGATATCGGTACGATTCTGGATCAGGAGGGGATTGCAATCCGCACCGGCCATCACTGCTCGCAGCTTGTGATGCGGCGGTACAACCTTGCAGCGACCGCGCGCGCTTCCTTCTCTTTTTACAATACCAAAGAAGAAATCGATGTGCTTGTGAGGGGACTCAAAAAAGTCATCGAGGTTTTTAAATGACTGATTCCCATCCCCCTGTTTCCGAATCCCGAACCCCGAATCCCGAACCCCGGTTAGATCATTTGTATCAAGAAGTTATTCTTGATCACAACCGCAACCCGCGCAACTTCAAGGAAATCGCCAAACCGACGCTTTATTCTCACGGGCATAATCCTCTTTGCGGAGACGATTATCATCTCTACTTGAATGTGGATGCCCATAGGACCATTCAGGATGTGGGATTCAAGGGGAATGGCTGCGCAATTTCAAAATCCAGCGCTTCGATCATGACGACGATGATTAAAGGCAAGACGGTGGATCAGGCTGCGAAACTGGACGCGGAGGTTCTTCAACTTCTCACAGAGGATCAGGTGCCGCCTTCCATCCGCGAAAATACCGGCCGCATGGTTATTTTTGACGGTGTAAAAGAATTTCCGGTGCGTGTCAAATGTGCCACGCTTGCCTGGCATGCGCTGGCCGATGCGCTCAAAGACGCAGAAAAGGGGAACTCCCATGTCTGACATCGAAATTTCAGCTGAACTCACACCCAATCCCAATACCCTAAGATTTGTGGTGAACCGTGAACTCCTTGCCGCCGGCTCCCGGGATTTTCCCAATGCTGAAAGCGCGAAAGACCAGCCGCTGCCCGGGGCTCTTTTTGAAATTGAACATGTGGCCGGAGTTTTGATTGGAACCGATTTTATTACCGTCACTAAAAAATCGAGTATCGACTGGCCGGTGGCCGCGGTGCCGGTCGTGGAAAAAATCCGGGTTTTTTTACAGACAGGTCAGCCGGTGGTGCTCCCATTGTCATCCCCGGATGATTTTGCCGGGGATCCGTTGAAAATGG
>CAYGIT010000022.1:0-25097 GCA_964349955.1 uncultured bacterium | reverse complement strand
CTGAAATTAAAGCGGCAAGCAGGTGACGCTGCCGGCGAAGTCCTGAGATCATCAATGCCTGTTCAAACATACCTACCTCCTTTTGGCTGGAGAAATTCTAGGAGAAGAATGTCAGGTTGGAATGAGGAATGGGTAAAGAAGGAGTAAAAAGGCCAGGCGGGCCGGGGAGGCGGCCTAAGCCGGAAAAAGGAGGATGAAAGTCGAGCCCTCGTGGATATGGCTCTGGCAGGTGATATGGCCGCCGTGGGCTTCTACCAAATGTTTGACAATTGAAAGCCCAAGCCCGGTACCGCCTGTATCCCGGTTTCTGGCCTTGTCGACACGGTAAAATCTTTCAAAAATCCTTGGCAGGTCTTCTTCCGGCATGCCGATTCCGGTGTCCTGGATCGAAACCTGAAGTTCAGCACCCACGGCCTGGCTTGTCACCGTGATTTTTCCGCCGGGTAGGTTGAATTTGACGGCATTGTCCAGGAGGTTGAGGAGGATTTGCCGGAATTTATCCCGGTCTGCAGAAATCTTTAAACCGGAGGGCACATGATTTTCGGCCGTGAGCCTGTTTTCCTGGAGCCGTTGAGTGAAAGCCTCCAGGGCCCTCTGGATTTCTTCTTTTAATAGAAGCGGTTCCTTTTTGAGGGAAACAGTTTTAGATTCGATTCTTGAAAGCTCCAGCAGGTCATCGATCAAACGCGCAAGCCGTTGCGTATCTTCCGCCATGATGTCGAGGAATTTTTCGCTCTGCTCTTTGTCTTTGAGTGCGCCGCCGAGGAGGGTTTCGATAAAACCCTGAAGGGAAGTTAGCGGGGTCTTGAGTTCATGTGAAACATTGGCGACAAATTCACGCCTCGTATTTTCGAGATTCCGGATTTCCGTATTGTCATGAAACACCATGATCCCGCAAAGGCCGCTTTTGGCATTCGAAATGCCGATGGCATTGACTTTCAGCGCTTTCTTTTTCGGAAAGTTAATCTCCGTTTCCAGGCTCACGAAGCCGCGCGCTTCAATGGCTTTTTGCATCATTTCATCCATCCTCGGATTTTTGGCCACTTCGATCAGGCTGCGGCCGATTCCGAATCCTTTGGGAACATTCAAGATGGCTTCCGCGCTGGGGTTCATGATCAGGACTTCATGGTTTTCACTGACTCCCAGCACCCCTTCGGTCATATGTTCGAGAATCGTGGCCAGTTTGGTCTTTTCATCCTCGATTTCACGGATGCGGTTTTTAAGCGAACGGGCCATCTGGTTCATGGCATGGGCCATCAGGCCCATTTCATCATCGCTTTCAATCGGGATTTTTTCCGAAAAATCGCCGGTTTGAAAACGGGCGGCCGCTTCAGTGACTTTTTGAATCTGGCGGGTGAGGAATCTCTTTAACAGGAAGCCGAGAAGGAAAAGAAGAACCGCTCCGGAAATAAAACTGATCAAAAAAGGGATTCTAACTTCACGGAAGGCCTGGGGGCTAAGGACGGAATGAAAAAAGAAAGCCGTGAGAATGAAAATACCAATGAAAACCACAAGATAAATAAGAGTGATCCGCCGTCCGAATTTTCCTGCAAGCCTCAAGAGGGAACTCCTTTAATCCGTATAATCAAACCGGTACCCGACATTCTTAATGGTAACGATCTGTTCCCCCTCTGTCTTTAACTTTTTTCGGAGCTGGCCGATGTGCATGTCCACGGTGCGGGTTTCAATATTGACGGAGTCATGATACCCCCAGACGCTTTCAAGAAGGAAATCACGGCTCAAAACCCGGCCGTCCGCTTCCAGGAGCGTTTTCAAGAGATCATATTCCTTGGCGGTGAGCTCGACGGGTTTTCCTTTGAGGCTGACGACATGCTTGGCCGTGTCCATCTCCAGGCCCCCGGATCGAAACACTTTGTCTTTGGGTTTTTCACGGCCGCGGCGCAGCACAGCTTTGACGCGCGCCATCAGCTCGCGGGGGCTGAAAGGTTTTGTCACATAATCATCCGCGCCCAGCTCGAGCCCAACGACTTTATCCGATTCCTGGCTTTTGGCGGTGAGCATGATAATGGGAATAGCGGAAGTCTTTTCATTGTTCTTGAGGGTTTTGCAAATCGTCAGCCCGTCGATTTCGGGCAACATCAAATCCAGGATAATCAGGGAGAGTTTATTTTTGCGGGCGAGCTCAAGACCGAGATCGCCGCGGGCGGCCGTCAAAACCTGATAACCTTCCTGCTCGAGAGTGTATTTTAAAAGCTCGAGAATATTTTTTTCATCTTCAACGACTAAAACCGTTTCCTGGGCCATAAACCAGCATTATCCCCCAGACTCGTTCCCGCTTCAATCTCTAAAGAGGCACTTTACCTACTTTTTACTTTCCCGGCTCAGCGGAGCAGTCCCCTTGTGGGGTCGCCTCGAAATGACATGGACCGGACTTGACGCAAGGTGTATAGTGATCTCCATCATGAATCTTCTGCGCTCCAAAAAAGTCTTTGTGCTTCTGGCAGCTCTGCTTCTCCTGGCGGCTTTTGGCCTGGCCCTGCTTCATACCCACGCCGATGATGGGCACGATGGCTGCCCCGTTTGCCGGCTGGTGCAAGTCTTCGGGCTCCTCTTTGCTTTTGCCGTGATTGCGTTGATGGGCGATCAAGCCAAAGCCCGTAAATTTCTACCTGTATCCTGTTTTTCCTTCCAGCCTCTTTTTCTCACCTCCAAGCTTCGGGACCGCTCTCCGCCTTTTCGGAAATAAGTTGTTGTGCTTGTCATTCCCGCGAAAGCGGGAATCCATTTCAAATTGGATCCCCGCTTTCGCGGGGATGACAAACAAACGCTCCCCTCATAAGGATAGTTTTTCCGGAATCATTTCAAAAAGGAGATTCATCATGCGGAAAATTTCTGTCATCTTTATTTTTTTATGTGTTTTGTGCTTGCCGGCGGGTTTTGCCCATGCCGACATGAATCAAGCCATGCTTCAATCGATTCAGGAAAATATGAAGCAGCTTCAGCAAACCGTGCAGTCGCTCAAAATCACGGTGGATTCTCAAAATGAGGTGATCCGGCGGCAGTCGATTCAAATCGCGGGCCTTGAAAAAAGGCGCGAAACTTCTGTCCAACAGCCGCAGGCAGGAGCTGTTTCCGTTCCGGCGGCTGGGCCCAAACTTGCAGGATTGCGGGGCTTTAATCCGGACATTGGCGTGGTGGGAACGGTTCAGGCCCTATCGACTCAAAGCTCTGAAGATGGCGAGGGAAACGACACCATCGCGTTGAAGGAATTGGAGCTGAATTTTGCCCAGGTTGTGGATCCGTATTCGCGCCTCGATGCGATCCTCGCTTTCAATGACAATATCGAAGATCAGAATGTCGACATCGAAGAAGCGTATTACACCCGGTGGGGATTGCCGCTCGGATTTACAGGGCAGATAGGAAAATTCCGTTCCAAGATCGGTAAACAGAATCTCCAGCATCTGCATGCGCTGGATACGGCAGATTATGCGCTGGTCATCCGGGATTTTTTTGGGGAAGAAGGCCTTGCGTCGTCGGGCGCGCGGCTCCAGAACAATATTCCCAATCCCTGGGACATCCCGCTCGAAGTCACGGGAGAAATCCTGCGCGGCAACAACGGAGCGAGCTTTTCCGGCATTTCCCGCCGGCCAATTTTCAATACGCATGTGAAAACTTTTTTTGAATTGAGCAAAGAAACCAACCTGGAATTGGGGTGGACGACGCTCTTTGGCGATGAAAACCCTCCGGTGGCCAAACTGGATGGCGACGGCAATGAGGTTTCGGTGACAAGGCCGGGCGGGCAAGGGCGTTACGGGGTCAAGGTCTTTGGCGCTGATGCGACATTCAACTGGTTCCTGCCGGAAGGCAATAAAGTCAAATTCCAGAATGAGCTTTATTTCCAGAACCGGTCGAACCTCGTTCATGTGAACAAAGATCCCTGGGGTTTTTATTCGCTGATCGATTACAAGTTTTCGCCGAAATTCAGCACCGGCGTGCGCTTCGATTATCTGGAGCCGCTGGATGTGACGGGACAGCATGGCCAGACAACCGGTGTTTCACCCTACATTACATTCTGGCAGAGCGAATATGCCGATTTTAAACTCCAGTTTTCTCATTTGGAGCCCCAGAACGGCGATGGAAAATCAGACAATATGATTTTCCTGCAAGCCGACTTTTTGATCGGCGCGCACAAACATCCGGTTCAATAAGCAAAGGTCATCCCCGAATGTTTCAGCGAAGCAGCCCCCTTGCGGGGTTGTCGGGGATCAAAAAGCTACGGATTCCCGCCTAAAAGCATGCGGGAATGACGGAGCTAAAGGGAAAACATGAAAAAAATTCTTTTTTTGATTTTTGGAGCGGTCCTGATTTTGACGCAATCCAGCTTGCTGGCAGCCTCCGGTAAAATAAAAATTGTGGCGACGACCAGCACTTTCGCGAGTATCGCAAACGAGATTGCCGGAGACAAGGCGGAGATTTATTTTATCGCTTCGCCGAACCGCGATATTCATTTTATCTCGCCCACTCCGCGCGATGTCATGAAACTCAAAAGCGCGGATGTCTTCGTTCATGCGGGGCTTGATCTCGAGGTTTGGCGAGCGCCTCTGCTGGATGCCGTGGGAAGAGTCGATTTGATGTGGCCGGCGGGGGAGAAGCAAGTAGACGTCTCCAAGGGGATTTCACTTCTCGAAATTCCGGACAGTCTATCCCGCGACCAGGGCGATATTCATGCGTATGGTAATCCCCATTATTGGCTGGACCCCGCCAATGGAAAAGTGATCGCGAAAAATATCGCGGAGGGTCTCGAGAGGCTTTATCCGCAGGACGCAGATTTTTTTAAAAAGAATCTCGCGGCCTTTGACGGCAAAATGGATGCAAAACTCCAGGAGTGGAAAAATCAATTGGCGCCCTACAAAGGTTCGGGAGTCGTCGTTTATCATAACTCGTGGCCTTATTTCATCGAGCGCTTTGGTTTCGTGACGATCGGGTATCTGGAGCCGAAACCCGGCATTCCCCCGACTCCGCGACATATGCAGGAATTGATTAAAGCGATCAAGGCCGAAAAAGGAAAAGTCATCATCAAAGAAGTGATTCATGAGAACAAAAGCCCAAAGAAAATCGCCGGAGAATCGGGAGCGGTGGTGGTGACGCTGGCGACGGAAGCAGGAGAAAGCAAAGGAGATTATTTTTCTTTATTTGATGAAGATGTCCGCCTGCTTGTCGATGCTTTTAAGAAGGGGAAAAGTTAAAAAATCATGAATCCTCCGGTGATCCGCCTCAAAAACGTAAGCCTTGGTTATGGCCATGAAGCCGTGCTCGAGAATATCAATCTCGAAATACCGCGGGGGGTGTTTCTTCCTTTTGTTGGTCCCAACGGAGGAGGGAAGACCACCCTTCTTCGCGGTATTTTGGGACTCATTCAACCCATGCATGGAAGCATCGAAACTCCTTTCGCGCTCTTGCCGGCCGGTTATGTCGCTCAGCATAAATCCATTGACCCGCTTTTTCCGCTGACGGTCAAAGAAATTGTCAGCATGGGTTTTTATCCGCGCCTGGGCTGGTGGAAAAAACCGGGCGCGGAGGAAAAGCGCATCCTCGATCAGGCCCTTGAAGAATTGAATCTTACGCAACATGCCCATAAAAATTACCGGAATCTTTCGGGAGGGACCAAACAAAAGACGCTGGTTGCCCGTGCTTTTGTGAGCGGGGCGGAGGTATTTATCATGGATGAGCCGACGGCGGAATTAGATGAAGCCTCCGAGCAGGAAGTCTTTCGCCATCTCGCCGGACTCGTGACAAAATCCGGAAAAACGGTCCTCATGGCGCATCATGGCTTGAGCCAGCTCATCAGTTCGTCCGCCACTTCTCAAATTTGCACGGTGAACCATGGGAAAGTCAGCATGATAGGAAGCCCGGGCATGAAAAAGCCGGGAATTTCCTGATGGAGCCTCTTTTGGAGAACTTCGTTCAGATTTTTCATTCTTTTCCTTATGCTTTCGGGGCCGGAGTGATTCTTGCCCTGGCTTGCTCTTTTCTTGGCGTTTTGGTGGTTTTGAACCGGCTGGTTTTTATCGGCGCAACTTTGTCGGAAGTCGCAACCTGCGGAATCGCGGCCTCGCTTTTTTTTCAGATCCATCCTTTTTTAGGCGCCACGGGATTGACTCTGGCGACCGTCAGTCTTCTGGCTTTTTCTTCCTCCGAAGACCGCGTTCCGCGTGATTCCGTGATGGCCGCGGTTTTTATTTTGACTTCCAGCCTTGCGGTCTTGTTTGTTTCCAAAAGCGCTTTCGGATTGGAGGAGGTCCGTTCTCTTTTGTACGGAGACTTGATCATTACTTCCGCGGAAGACTTTAAAATTCTTTCATGGACCGTGATTCCTCTTGCGCTCTTGATAGGCGTGTTTTTGCGGCCCATTGTTTACACTTTCCTCGACCGGGATGCCGCCAAAGTTTTGAAAATCAAAACGAAGTTATGGGAACTTTGCTTCTATTATGTCCTGGGGATTGTCGTGTCGGCCGCTTCCAAACTGGGGGGAATGCTCTTGATTTTTTGTTATCTGGTGATTTTCCCCATGATCGGATTGCTTCTAAGTAATCGATTATGGAAAACAATCGCGATTGCGATGGTGACGGCTTTACTTTCCACCTTGATTGGTTTTCATTTTTCATATACGGAAGATTTACCCACCAATCAGGCCATCATTGTGACCGGCTGTTTGATGCTTGTCTTTGCGGGGCTGGGCGCAAAGATATTTTCAACCTTTTCCGCCCAGAAGAACTCCGGAAAGAGTCTTTTCCAGAGATAGTCCCCGAAGAAATTTTGATTCTAACTCTTTTCATAGCCTTAACTTGTGATTTTAGAGAAGGAAAGATATGTTTTTGATATTGTTTTTAGCCCATTTGTAAGATAATAAGGTGCGATCTACTCTCAAGTATCCCGCAGGATTCGAGACTTCATGGACGAAAAAAAGATCGAAATTCTTCAGAGAGAATGCGACCAACTCAAGAAAAAACTGGCGGAGACCGCCCAGCGGCTTGAAAAACTCGCCTTGATGGATTCCGCGACGGAGGTCCTAAACCGGCGCGGCCTTCAGGAAATCCTTGCCCACGAAATTCCGCGCGCTTTTCGCAAACAATCCAATTTGCTTGTTCTGTCCATTGACCTGGATGATTTCCAGCGCATCAATGATACGTTGGGTGCCAAAGTGGGGGATATTATGCTCATGGAGGTGGCGAAAAAACTTCGTGCCACGCTGCGCGCCACGGATTATGTGGCAAGAATCGGGGGGGATGAATTCATGGTGTTGCTCCCGGATACCCGCTTTGCGGAAGGCTTGCGTGTTGCCGAAAAAGTGCGTATGGCCATTTCCTCAACGGTGATCGAATTTTCACAAAAAGAGTCTTCCCGGATCACAGCGAGCCTTGGGCTGTCCAGTGTCAATTTAGTCGAAGCCGAAGGCGTGATTCCCTCGATCGATGAGCTGATTCTCAAAACGCGCCGGGAATTATTCAAAAGCAAAGAGGGGGGCAAAAACCGGGTTTCTTGCAGCCCCCATCCGGATATTTTTATCCCGGAAAATACGGGCGAGGAAATGGTTTCGGTCCAGCAGCTCCTGCGGTCCGGAAAAACGTTTCATGCCGTCATGCAGCCGATCTTCCGGCTTTCCGATATGACAGAATGGGGTTTTGAATTTCTTTCCCGTTCCCTGGTCAAGGGGTATGAAATGCCAGCTGATTTTTTGCGTGCCTCGCTTGAAACCAATATTTTAACCGTCGTGGACCATCAATGCCTGAAAGTTTGCGTTAGCGCTGCGGCCTCTCTTCCTGATGGGATGCGCCGGCATGTTAATCTTTTTCCTTCCACGATGATCGGAGTGCCGGTGGCGCAATTGCTGGAGGTTTTTCCGCAGGACAAGCCGGGACTTTATTGCGTGGAAATCAGCGAGCAGCAAATCATCGGAGACCCTTCTTACCTTGTGGGAGTGGTGACGGCCCTGAAACGTGCGGGCATCCTGATTGCCCTTGATGATTTGGGATTTGGCCGAAGCTGTTTGGAAAGCCTTATCCTTCTCGAGCCTGACATTATTAAAATCGATAAACGTTGCGTGACCGGCATTACGGGGAACCCCGCGCATGAACGCTCGCTTGACCGGCTTCTCAAAATGGCGTCTTCGCTCGACGCTGAAGTGATTGCAGAGGGAATTGAAAGCCGGAGCGATTTCGAGCTTCTTCGGAGCCTGGGCGTGGCCTATGGGCAGGGGTTTTTCCTGGGTGAACCCGTTGGGGCTTCCGATTTTTCTTTTGGAAATAACGCCGTCGAACCTGCCTAGTATTTTTATTCCCCGAAAATGAAATTTAAAAAAAGCCATAGAAGATTTTTAGATTACATGGTGTTTTTATTGGTCAAGGGCCTGGCGGGCCTGATCAATTTCTTCCCCATTTCTTTTTCCACCTGGTTTGCCCGGAGAACCGGCGATTTTCTTTTTTGGGCCGTACCCAAACGCAAAAAAACAGCCATGGAGAACCTGGACAATGCCTATGGCAATTCGATTTCCCTGGAACAAAAAGAAAAAATCGCGCGCGAATCCTTCCGGAATTTCGGAACTTCCATCATTGAATTGATTCGTATTCCTTTCATCCTTCGCGAAGCCAAAGACCGGTTCGAATTCGAGGGCACGGAGCATCTGGACGCTGCGTTTCAAAAAGGGAAGGGCGTCATTCTGGTCATTTCCCATTTGGGTTCGTGGGAATACCTGGCCTTTCTTCCTTTTTTGAGAGGCTATCCCTGTTCGGTGATCGTGAGGCCCGTGAAAAACCCCTATGTTTACCAATGGATACAGGACCTTCGGAAAGCGACCCTTCTTCATCCGATTGACCGCAATCAATCCATCCGCCAAGTCATGAAAGAATTGAAGCAAAACCATCTCGTGGCGATTTTGATTGATCAGTGGTCAGGACCGGACGGCCTCTGGATTGATTTTTTCGGGAAACCGACTTCAACAACCTCGGTTCCCGCAAGGCTGGCTTTGAGGACAGGGGCGGCGCTGATTCCCGCTTATTGTTTACGGGAGGCTACCGGGCAATACCGGATTTGCATCAAACCCGAAGTTTCGATCGAAGGAGAACCGCAGAACGCCGAGGAAGCGACAACCTTGAAGTTAAACCGTTTTTTAGAAAAGGAATTTCTGCAACATCCCGAACAATGGATCTGGACCCACCGCCGTTGGAAAGATTATTCCCGCTACCGCAGTAACCCACCCCCTTCAAATTCTCTTTGATTTCAGGGCATTTCAACTGATAGAATAACGCTGATTTACGGGTTACGGGCGCTCGATTCTTCATCGATAGTCCCCCGGCACAGCGGGAATTTTTTTAATTTTGGCGGTGCTGGCCTGAGCCTTGGCTCATGCGGCGGAAAGATCGGATAAATACCTTCCAAAGGTACCTATTGCCGGCTCCCTTAGTCGGTAGACACGATTTACCCTCTTTAACTTTTAAGGAGGAAAGTCATGTCTGCTCAAAAAGTAAAAATCAATTCCAATCCTGCCAGTGAAGAAAAGTCCGCCTACGGAACATTCCTTCAAGATATTAAACAAAGAATTCGTGAAGGCCAATACCAGGCCCTAAAAGCTGTCAATCAGCAGCTTATTCGGCTCTATTGGGATATTGGCGAAATGATTGTTGGCCGTCAGGAACGCCATGGATGGGGAAAGTCGGTTGTCGAAAATCTTTCTCGCGATTTGCGGTTGGACTTTCCTGGAATTTCCGGGTATTCCTCTGACAATCTCTGGCGTATGCGCAAGTTTTACCTTTTTTACAAAGAGAAAGAAAAACTTGCACCACTGGTGCAAGAAATAAGCTGGAGCAAGAATATCGTAATTATGGAAAGCTGCGAAAACGATTTGGAACGCGAATTTTATATTCGCATGACCCGGCGTATGGGCTGGTCTAAAAATGTTTTGACTCATCAAATTGATAATAAGGCCTATGAAAAGACTTTGACGAGCCATACGAATTTCGACAAAGCTTTGCCGAAGAGAATAAAAAATCAGGCAAAATTGGCGGTCAAAGACGAATATACTTTTGATTTTCTTGAGCTGGAAGAGGAGCACAGCGAACTGGAATTGGAAAGGGCGTTGATGGGCAAGATTAGCCGCTTTCTGGCCGAAATGGGAGGCACCTTCGCTTTTGTCGGAAACCAGTTCCGGCTGGAGGTTGATGAACAGGAATTTTTTATCGATATTCTGCTTTATCATCGCAGGCTAAAGTGTCTTGTGGCGGTGGAGTTGAAAACGGGGGCATTTAAGCCTGAATATGCCGGGAAGATGCAGTTTTATCTTTCTGCGCTGGATGATCTCGAGAAGCAGAAGGGAGAGAACCCTTCAATCGGGATTATTTTATGCCGTGATAAAAGAAAAACGATTGTCGAATACACGCTAAGGCAAAGCAAAACACCTATCGGTGTTGGCAAGTATAAAATTGTGGAACAGGTGCCGCAAGAGCTGAAAAAGGAGTTGCCCTCTCCTGCTCAGGTTGAGCTTCTTCTCCAAGAGATCTAGTGGGTTGTTAAAAATTATTCTTTTTCGGGAAAAAGGGGAAGAGGAACCCGCAGAGGTTTCTTTTTCAATTCTGTGTAAATGAAAAAAGTCAAAGCCGCCAAGCCGATGATCATGATCTCGGTGGCGGACCGCTTCAGGCAACTCAGGCTGAAAAAGCGGTCACAGACAAAATCATCAAAACCGCGCAAATGAATTTTTTCCAATTGAAAAGACGTTATCATGGAAACGAGCTTGCCCTGGGTGAGGGGCCAAAAAACAGGCAGGGCGGATCGGTCCAATAAAAAATCCAGAACAACATGAGACGAATAGGCGAAAAAGGAGACCAGGAAATGCCTCAGGAAGGCCCGTTTCTTCCAAATTTTCGCGACAGAGGCAAAGACAAGGCCAACAACCGCTGCCATTGTAAAGCTATGGGTAAAACCGTGATGAAAAAGATCGGGATTGCCCGAGAGAATGCCGGGAATAAAATCAAGATCGGCGGCATTGGCCAGCGCGACGCAGGAGACAGCCAGTTCCCAGTCCGGTTTTTCTTTTTTTGAAGCGTGGTACACCCCATAACCCGCGACAGCATGCAATAATGGAAGAGGCACTTGTAGAAACCAATCCTTTAAAAAAAATTCGCAGCCGGAATCAGGATTCCGGCAACCCTTCGACCTTTTTTCCGGGTAAGGTGTGGAAAAGAAAGGCAATAACGGGGATTAATTGCGTAGAGACATAATATCCAAAACCAGGCTCAGGAGCAAATAGCATAACCAAGCATCCTTGCACTCTTTATAAACGCTCTCAACCCTATTCTCCCCAGGATAAGGCATTGACCGGCGCGGGAGCCATGTTTTATAATGCCTGATTCATTCCCCTGTAGCTCAGTTGGCGCGCGAGCGTAGCGAGCCGCACCCGAAGGATGCAGTCGGTAGGGTGTAGAGCATCAGATGGAAACGCAGATTAAACAAAGTTCATTCCCCTGTAGCTCAGTTGGTAGAGCAGCACGCTGTTAACGTGCCTGTCCGTGGTTCGAGCCCACGCGGGGGAGTTTTTATAAATAAAGATAGGCGTTACTGTTACATCGAATGAAAGTTCGAAGGCAGTAACGCCTTTTTATTTGTTATAATGCAAGCCTGATGAAAAAACCTAAACTCTATGTGATTGCCGGGCCTAACGGTTCCGGCAAAACAACGTTTGCCGAAAAATTCTTACCAAACTATGCAGGGTGCTTTGAGTTTGTGAATGCAGACCTCATTGCAAAAGGTTTATCTCCGTTTAGTCCTTCAAAGGTTGCTATTAAGGCAGGTAAAATTCTTTTGGAGCAAATTGCCGATTGTTCAAGAAGGAAAGTGGATTTTGCTTTCGAGACAACGCTGGCAGGTAGATCCTACGTTAATAGTCTTCAAAAATGAAACAAGACGGGTATGACATTCATTTAATTTTTTTATGGCTTCCTGATGTGAAACTTGCATTGGCCAGAATTGCAGACAGGGTCCGGAAAGGCGGCCATAATATTCCCGATCGTGATGTCAAAAGACGGTTTACCCGCGGTGTGTGGAATCTTTTTCATGTTTACCAGAAGATATTCAATACGTGGAGCATTTTTGATAACTCTACGGGCAATCCCGAGCCAATTGCTAAAACAGAGGACGGCGCTACAACAGTCCTCAATAAATCCAAGCATGAACAGGTGTTAAAACAAGCGGGGTATAAAAATGGCGTCTAAAGACAGTGTGCCAAAAAAAGCAGATCGTGCACTGAAACATGCCGTAAGGGATCTTATCAAGGAACGAAGTGCAAACAACGATAAGATCGTTGTTTGGAAGAACGGTCAGGTTGCACGCATTTCTGCTAAAAAAGCCTGAGCATTTTCTCCCATCAGCCAGTTGCGAAAGTCGACCACGCGGGGGAGCCAATTACATTAAAGGCATTGCGGGTGTATAATCCTGTAACGCCTTTTTTATTTAACCGGCAGAGAAATTTCCAAATTTATCAGGACTTAAAAAGAAAGGAATGCTTATGAAAGGATTCACAGGAAGTATTGAAAAAGCCACACTCGCGAACCGTGATTTTCGTAAAGTTCTATATACAGGAAAACATTGCCAGTTGGTTTTGATGAGCCTTCAGCCAAAAGAAGAAATCGGCATGGAGACCCATTCTGAGAATGACCAATTTTTCCGGTTTGAACAAGGGGTGGGGAAATGTTTTATCGATGGCAATGAATATGATGTTAAAGACGGAACTGCGGTCATTGTCCCCTCGGGAGCAAAACATAATGTGATCAATACTTCCGCCACAAATGAATTGAAGATGTACACGATCTATTCCCCGCCGCATCACAAAGACGGCATTGTCAGGAAAACCAAGAAGGAAGCAGAAGCCAACGAAGCAGAGTTCGCCGGCCAAACAACCGAATGATGGGTTATGCGACCAAAGGGATTTTAGCGGTTTCAAATACCTGCCGGATGGCCGATAATTTGATGTTAACAATAGCGGTACCGGTTCCAAAGGTACCAGGTTCAGATTAGACCCGGCACTCCCGGAACCGGTACCATTTTCCAACCCGAGAAAATTTAAAAATAACCAGCTTAGCTTTGCATCAAAAAAAATACTTGCCCAAGAGGAAAAGGATTACAATAAACTGTAGTCATAAATTTGAAAAGGGGGCATTATGCAAAAGATAATAAATTGGACGGTTTTGGGGTTGTTTGTGGCGGCGCTGACATTCAATGCAATGCCAGCATTTGCTAAGCATGAGGGCGGCGGAGGGTCTCCAGCAGGATTTTCCCATGGTGATAAAAAGGGTTGGGATGATAAATCGACACCTCCGGGATGGAGCAAAGGCGAGAAAAAGGGATGGAATGGTGAAGCAACGCCTCCCGGACTTTCCGGAAAAAAAGAGAAGAAGAGTAAAAAATCAGACGAATAAAACAAACCAAGATAATTTTATCGGCCTGTCATTGTCTGATGCCGAATTTATAAATGAAAAAGCCACGGGTGAAAATGACCGTGGCTTTTTCTTTGAAAGCGTAAAAAAATTACCAATGGCAGATCTTTACAGAGATTTTTTACGAGTAAATTGAAGGGGGCTAAAATGAAGTGTTTTACATACGGATGGGTGATTGGAGTTATTTTCCTTAGCACATTTCTTTTTTCGGATGTTTCCTATGCTAAATCAGCAAAAGAAATCGATGCGAGTGTTGATGCTGCCATTGAGCTTTTTCAAAGTAAAGTTTTTGATGCAAAAGATATGCTCAATAAAGCAAAGGGAGTTTTAATTCTCCCAAAAGTAATTAAGGGCGGAATCGGGATTGGCGCGGAATATGGTGTTGGGGCGCTTCGAATCAAAGGAAAGACGGTAGATTATTACAACACCATGGCAGGTTCTTTTGGCTTCCAGCTAGGCGGACAAGTAAAGAACATCTATATCCTTTTCATGGATGAGCGAATACTCAAGGATTTTCAATCAAGCGATGGATGGAAAGCCGGTGTGGATGGTTCAATCGCCCTTATCAAAATTGGTTTTGATGGATCGGTTGATACTCTCAAGACTGATCAGCCCATTGTTGCCTATGTTTTGGGACAAAAAGGGCTTATGTACAATCTCACTTTAGAGGGCTCTAAATTTAATAAAATCAGAGCTTATTGAAGACTCTGAATCTCTGCGATGGATTGATCCTTGATCCCCTCAAGAAGGAACTCCATGAAGAAAGCAATAGCGGTACCGGTTCCAAAGGTACCAGGTTCAGATTAGACCCGGCACTCCCGGAACCGGTACCATTTTTCGCCATTTTCCGTTTTCTCCCATCAGCCAGTTGCGAGAGTCGACCACGCGGGGGAGTTTTTACCGATAGGCGTTGCGGGGGTGTATAATCCATTCAAACAAAAGGCCCAACGTTGAACTGGCATACCCTTGATTCTTCAGCAATCTATGATCTCCTCAAATCTTCGAAGCAAGGTCTAACTCGCCAGGAAGCCCAAGCCCGTTTAGCCAAAGATGGTTATAATGAGTTAAGGGCTTCTAAAAAACGTCCGGCAATTTTAATTTTTTTCGCGCAATTCACCGATTTCATGATCGTGATCCTCATGTTAGCCGCCGTTGTCTCTTTCTTTGTGGGAGACCTCAAAGACGCGCTCGCAATCCTCGCAATATTGTTTGTGAACGCTATTATTGGTTTTACGCAGGAGTATCGTGCCGAAAAAGCCCTGGAGGCCCTCCAGGCCATGACATCGCCTACCGCCGCCGTTTTAAGGGATGGAAAAGCAACAATGATTCCCGCCCGTGAAGTGGCACCAGGAGATTGGGTGATCCTTGAAGCCGGCCGCATTGTGCCCGCGGATTTAAGACTGATTGAAGCAGTGAAGCTTACCATCGATGAATCGGCACTCACCGGCGAATCCATGACCGTCAAAAAAACTACTCAAAAGTTGAGTGTCGAAGATATCCCCGTCGGAGACCGTACGAACATGGCCTACAAAGGGACGGTTGTCAGTAACGGCCGCGGGGCCGGGATCGCCGTCATGACCGGCTTAAAAACAGAGTTTGGAAAAATTGCTGAACTTCTCGAAGCGCAAGAAGATAAAAAAACACCTTTGCAAAAAAAATTGGCCGGTTTAGGCAGGAAACTGACGATGGCGGCCCTTCTCATTTGCGCGGTGATTTTTGTCTCGGGCATTCTTCGCGGCGAATCCGTGATTTCCATGTTTATGGTTGCCGTGAGCGTCGCTGTCGCCGCCATTCCTGAAGCATTGCCCGCCGTGATTACAATTTCCCTCGCATTAGGCGCAAAAAAAATGGTGCAAAAGAAAGTGCTTATCCGGAAACTGTCAGCGGTCGAAACCCTCGGGTCCGTGACTTATATTTGCACCGACAAAACCGGGACACTCACTCAGAATCTCATGAAAGCCGGAAAGTTTTACGCAAACGGCAGTTTGACCGGCAAACTTGTGGATAATGACGCTTCGCGAAAATTTGTTCAAGCGATGGCTTTATCAAACGATGTTGCGCAAAACGAAAAAGGAGCTTTATTGGGCGACCCGAGCGAAACCGCGCTTTACGCGGCCGCGGAGGAAGCCGGCGTCAAAAAGAAAACCCTGGAGCTTGAATTTCCACGTGTTTCGGAAATTCCATTTGATTCAGACAGAAAATGCATGACCACTTTGCATCAAAAGAAAGAAGGCGGTTATATTTCTTTCACAAAGGGCGCGGCCGAAATCATCGCGCAATCTCTCGTGTCCGGATCTAAAGAAATGCTGAACGTCAGTGAAACCATGGCTGCGGAGGGGTATCGCGTCATTGCGTTTGCCTGCCGGGAATGGACATCGCTTCCCGAAACGGCTCCTCAAATTGTCGAGAAAGAGCTTCAATTTTTAGGGCTTGCCGGTCTGATCGACCCCCCCAGGGAAGAAGCCAGAGAAGCAGTGTCCCTTTGCCGGTCTGCCGGAATTCGTCCGGTTATGATCACGGGCGATCATCCCGCAACCGCCCAGGCCATCGCTAAAACCCTCGGTATTTGGACAGGCGGCGTTGTGATGACGGGCCAGGCGCTTGCGGCTATTTCCGAAGATGAATTCAAGAAGCAGGTGGAGAAAATCGAAGTTTATGCGCGCGTTTCTCCCGAACAAAAATTAAAAATTGTAAAAGCATTGCAGGATTGCGGGCAATATGTCGCGATGACGGGCGACGGAGTCAACGACGCGCCGGCTTTAAAAAAAGCGGATATCGGCGTCGCCATGGGGATCAGCGGCACCGATGTGGCAAAACAATCCAGTTCAATGATTCTTTTGGATGATAACTTCGGCTCGATTGTCCGGGCGGTCCGTGAAGGCCGGAAAATTTATGACAATCTGCGCCGGTTTGTAAGATATGCCGTGACGACCAATACGGCGGAAATACTGATTATTCTCTCGGCTCCCTTTTTCGGACTCCCCATTACCTTTCTACCTATCCAGTTGCTTTGGATCAATCTTTTGACGGACGGTTTGCCCGGCGTTGCGCTTGCCGCCGAAAGAGAGGAAAAAGATGTTATGAATCGTCCGCCGAGGCCTCCGTCTGAAGGCATCTTCGCGCACGGTATGAATTGGCATGTGCTGTTGATGGGGCTTTTGATGGCGGCAATCACCTTGACGGTCCAAAAAACCAATCTGCATCTGGAAGAATCCCGCTGGCGGACATTGGCGTTTACAGTGCTTTGCTTCTGCCAGCTGGCGCATGTTTTGGCCATACGCTCCGAAAAAGAATCTTTATTTAGAATAAATCTTTTTTCGAATAAACCTCTTTTTTTCGCCGTTGTTCTCACTTTTATTTTACAGCTTGGCACTCTTTATATTCCCTGGATGAACGATGTTTTTCACACTTCGCCCCTTGGCGCAAAAGACCTCCTTTTAGCCGTATCGGTTTCCTTTATCGTTATCGTAGCGGTCGAGATTGAGAAATGGATGCGAAGAATGCGCCTGAATGAAAAATCTTCTTAGTCGAGTAGAAGATCATTCGATTTCAATGAAGTTTCGTTGTATGATCTCCAAAACAAGTTTCTGACTATGGATCAAAAAAAAATTCGCCGCGTTCTGCGTTATTTTGCCAAAAATCTCATGACCATTGTGGGTATCGTGCTCATTTGGAGAGGAATCTGGTTTCTTCTCGACATGATCGACGAATGGTTCTTCGGCGGTACTCGTGCAATTACAGCAGTCGGGGGTATTCTTTTTGGCCTGCTATTGCTTTATCTCCCCGATAAAAACCTCAAAGAAATAGAAAAACTTTAAGCCGTCTGTCTCAAACCTTATTTCTTCTCTAAGAAAGGAGTGTGGGTATGAATCGAAGTATTGTTTTATTGTTAGCACTTATTTCACTTCAAGCGCCGGCATTTGCGAATCCCGGCCTTGAGGCAAAGGTTGATGCATTAAGCCAGAGGGTCCAGCAACTCAGTCAAACCGTTGCGCTTCAACAAAAAGAAATTGAAGTGTTAAAAGGAGCGCAGGTTTCTATTGCGCCGCCAACGGCAGCCGCTGGCTCACCCACGGTTCCTTCATCTGCTTCAAGAGGCCGCTGGAATCCTGACATTGGCGTTGTTGCGGATACTTTATTTAAGCACGATACGCCAAAGACTGATGCCGAAGGAGCCGACCGCCTCAGCGTCCGTGAGTTGGAATTGGTCATGGGGAGTTACATCGACCCTTATTCGCGCATGGACGTGAATATTGCCTTCTCGGATTTTGAAGACGTTCATATTCAGGAAGCCTATATCACTCGATTTGGCCTGCCTTGGGAAACGACCGCGAGAATAGGGCGTTCAAAACCAAAAGTGGGCAAAGCGCTCCTTTTCCACAGGGATATTTTAGATACAGCAGACTATCCCTTGGTGATCCAACGCTATTTCGGCGACGACGGATTAAACAAAACGGGAGTTGATCTTACAAAACCTCTCGATCTGCCGCTTGATTCGGTGCATGAAATAACTGTGGGCATTATTGAGGGGGGGAATGGAGAAGACGGAGGCAGCGTGTTCGGAAATGCAAGGCGCAGGCCTACCGCATACAGTCATCTCAAAAATTTTTGGGACATCACGGATGTAACAAATTTTGAGCTGGGCGCTTCTCACATGATTGGCTCTTCCGATGAAGATGCGGGAATGGAAAACAATATCGCTGGGGTTGATGGCACCCTTATTCATCTTTACGGACCCGATCAACGAATCAAACTTCAAAGCGAGCTGTTTTATTTGAATCAGAGCGAATCAGCGGATGAAAACAGAATAGGCACCTATGGGCTTTTGGATGTAAAGTTCCATAAGCGCTGGGCAACTGGTTTGCGTTTTGATTATGCCCAGCTTGTGAATAAACCGGGAATAAGCCCGGGGGGGGCTGACTTTGGTTACACCGCCTACCTCACTTTTTTTCAAACCGAGTTTGCAAGATGGCGGCTTCAATACAACCACATTGAATCATCCACCGGCAAAGACGAGGATCAATTCTTAATTCAAGGCATTTTCGCTATCGGTGAGCATAAGCACAAATTACAATGAGGAGCATCATGAAGATTAAAATAAGCGCATTGATTTCCTTGACCCTTTTTTTCTCAAACGGTGTGGCGTTTGCTCATAAAGGACATCATGAAAACCTACCGGCCTATCATGGCGCCGTTGACCCCATAAGCGGCCGCAAAATGAAAATCGTTGCGACAACAACAACCTTCGCCAGCCTGGTTCGCGCAATTGGCGGAGACAGGGTAGAGGTGAAATCCATCTCGCTTCCAAAATTTAATACCCACTTCTTTCAACCCAAGTTCAGCGATGTCAGAAACGTCCAGAAAGCCGACTTGTTTGTTCAGGCAGGCCTCGATCATGAACTTTGGACGGAAGCCATCCTGGAAGCTGCGGGCAGGCCCAAGCTCTTTCGCGGAGCAGAGAATAATATCCCGATGTCCGAAGGAATTAAATTACTGGATGTCCCCGAGGGGCCTTTATCCAGGGCGCAAGGCGATGTGCATATCTTTGGAAACCCGCATATCTGGATGAGTCCTGAAAATGCGAGGATTATGACTGTGAATCTTCTGGAAAGGCTCAAATCGCATCATCCGGAAAATGCCGCTTATTACGATAAAAATGCAGAATCCTTTCTTGAACGCCTGGATAAAAAAATACCTGAGTGGAAAGCAATCGCGGCAAATGTTAAAGGGAAAGAAGTTGTTTCCTACCATAAAGACATTGCTTATTTTGCGGATTTTATGGGATTTGAGGCCAAGCGCTTTTACGAACCGAAACCCGGAATACCCCCTACGCCTAAAGACCTTATCTCGCTTCAAAATTACATGAAAGAGAAAGGGATTAAGGCCATTATCCAGCCTGTTTATTATTCGCAGGACGCGACGGAGGCTTTAGCGAAAAAGGTTGGTGGAAAAGTCTACATCATTTGCCAAAATGCCGGGGAGATTCCTGGAATCGAAGACTATATCGGTCTCTTTGACTATAACGTTAAAACCATCAGCGAGGCTTTGAAATAAAATGAGCGACTTTATCCAATTAATGACATTTCCATTTTTAGCCTGTTTGATTCTCACAGGGATTCACTCCTATCTCGGCATCCATGTGATTAAGCGCGAAGTGATCTTTGTGGATCTCTCGCTGGCACAAATTGCAGCGCTTGGGGCAAGTATTGCCCTTGTCCTTGGGCATGAACTGGACACACCGCTTTCTTACTGGCTGTCTTTAAGTTTTACGGTGGTTGGCGCAATCATTTTTGCGTTCAGCCGTTTTAATAAGAAGCTGATTCCCCAGGAAGCGGTCATCGGAGCTACTTATGCAGTGTCGGCATCTCTTTTGATGCTCGTTTTGAGTTTGGCTGATGAAGGAGATGAACATATCCGGGAAGCCTTGATCGGAAAGCTGCTTCTTGTCTCCGGCAGCGAAGTGCTAAAAATGTTTCTGATTTACAGCGTTGTGGGAATCTTCCATTTTTTATGCCGGAAGAATTTCTTTTTAATCTCGGAAAGCCATGAAGAAGCAGAAAAAAAGATCAATTTGCGTTTTTGGGATTTTCTATTTTACGTTTCCTTTGGAATTGTCGTTACAAGCTCGGTCAAAATAGCCGGCGTGCTTTTAGTCTTTTCATTTCTTGTGATCCCGGCAAGCTGCTCATTTCTTTTTGGCAAGTCGATAAAAAAGCAACTGCTGATCGGCTGGACGATTGGTTTTCTGGCAAGTATTTCCGGAATGGTGGCGTCTTATTTCTTTGATCTGCCGACGGCGCCCACGATCATTTGTATTTTAGGAGCTGTTCTTTACAGCTCAATTTTTATAAAGCGCAAGGTGGTAAAACCTTAGAGAGATTATTCCGTGGCAAAGTCTGAAATTATTGGTGGGTTAGAAAAGCAACGACTTTGTCCTTGGTATTGGACAATTTCACGACTTCGCCGGCATTAATTACGCGAATCCTGTCGCTAAGGTCATTGTGCTGATTTTGCAGGTCTTTCAAGCGGTCTACAAGGGCCATACGTTTTTCCTTAACATCTTCCGCAACAAGCGAAGCTTCTGTTTGTATTATTTCAGAGTAAACAAAGTCTTTTTTCTCCTTGAGAGCAGCCCTGTGCTCGGAAGTGATCGCTTTGCAACTCTTGCCAAGCTCTTCAAGTTTAGGATCATCGACCACAGGGTTGTAGGCCAAACCGAGGGGGAGTATCAAAATCAAAAAAAAGATGCTGAGAAATAGCCCGTGATTTACAGATCTCGCTAAAAAAATAGTAAATTTTAACCGATGTTTCATAAATAGAGCATAGTAGAAAAACCCTGCAAGGGCTATGGGGTATTACCCTCAGAGCTGTTCCGAGAAAAAATCGAAAAATTTTCATAAAAGGCATTACGGGTGTATAATCCGTATGTTGTTTTTAAAGATATCTTAGAAAGTAATGAAGAGAAAAATGATGATCAAAACTTCCGGTTATGCCGCCCAAAATGCAAAAAGTCCGCTGGAACCTTTCATTTTTGAAAGACGTGTTCCCGGCGATGAGGATGTCCAGATCGATATTCTGTTCTGCGGCGTCTGCCATTCGGATCTCCATACCGCACGGAATGAGTGGAGATTTACGGTCTATCCTGTGGTGCCGGGGCATGAGATCATCGGCCGTGTTGTAAAAACAGGCAGCAAGGTAAAAAAATTCAAGGCCGGCGATCTTGCAGGAGTGGGTTGCATGGTCGGCTCCTGCGGCGAATGCGAAAGTTGCCGGGACGGCGAAGAACAATATTGCAGCGGCAAGCTGGTCTTCACTTACAACAGCGAAGACCCCGTCAAAGGCGGCGTCACCTATGGTGGCTATTCCAGGACGATTGTCGTGAACGAAAAATTTGTGCTGCGGATTCCTGCGAACCTTGATCCTGCCAAGGCCGCGCCTTTGCTGTGCGCCGGCATCACCACTTATTCTCCGCTCCGCTATTGGAAAGTCTCGAAGGGGAAAAAGGTGGGCGTTATCGGGCTTGGAGGCCTCGGGCATATGGCGGTAAAACTTGCGCATGCCATGGAAGCGCATGTGGTGGTTTTCAGTACTTCCGTCTCAAAGAAGGAAGAGGCCAGGCGTCTTGGCGCGGATGAGGTCGTGATTTCCAAAAATCCTGAAGAAATGAAAAAACACGCTGCCAGTTTTGATTTTATTTTGGACACTGTTTCCGCCACGCATGATCTCAATGCTTATCTGGACCTTCTCAAACGCAGGGGCGTTTTGTGCCTGCTGGGGGCTCCGGAGTTCCCGCATCCGCCGGTTCTTCCTAATAAACTCATTTTCAAACGCGGCAGTCTCGCCGGTTCGCTCATCGGGGGAGTCCGGGAGACGCAGGAGATGCTCGAATTTTGCGGGAATCACAATATCACCTCGGATATTGAAGTGATCCCCATCCAAAAAATCAACGAAGCCTACGAGCGCATGCTGAAGAGCGACGTCAAATACCGATTTGTGATCGATATCAGCTCGCTTTCATAAATCCGGAAACATTGCGGGGAATTAAACATTGTCGATTCAAATGATGATTAATTCGGGCGTCAGAGTTTCGGATTCTTTGATGTCGCGCCAGGACAAAATCTGGTCGCGTTACAGCCACGATAAAGTCGACATCGGAGAAACGCTCGCTAAAGTTTTAAGAACACTGGGGAAGGCCCGCCCTTTATCCCACTCCATGCGCGCCCTTTCGATTGGCTCAAGCAATGAACCGCAATTCAGGATTTTACAAACGGCTTTCCAGGGAGGGCTTTATCTTCTCGATATCGAAAAAGAGGCCCTGGCAGCCGTTCAGGAGCGGATCCGGCGCCAGGACACAAAGAATGTTTTCACCGTTGTGGGGGATTACAACAGGATTTTTTCACACCCCGGAAAAACCGGGGAGTTTTTTAAAAAGAAACTCCACCAAAAAAGACTGGAGCTGATCACGCTTCAACACTCCATGTATTATTGCGAAGAAAATAAATGGGGCGATTTGATTCAGAATTTGCATGAGAACCTTCTGGCCCCGGCCGGCGCGATGTATTGTGTTCTAATGGCCTCGAAAAGCGACGACCCCTCTACCACGACATGGCTTTATAACCATTTCGCTAAAAAGTTTTGCGGGCATACAAACAAGCAGGATTTGATTTCGTTTGCCGGCGGATTGAAACAAAACCCGTTTTTAAAAAAAACGCAAATTCTTTTCAAAACCAGCCGTGTCAAATTTTTCGTCAATGACTTTCAGGAATTTATGGCTGTGGTCTGGATGATCTTGCTTTATCCGCATGTCCATCGCTATACGCTTGATCAAAGGCGGGAAATCACGGAATATGTTTATACAAGGTTTTTCGAGAAAAAGAAACCGCTTTTCCAGCATCAAGACCACCTCGCGATTTACCGGGGGATTTCTTTTAAAGGATTGATTTAGGAAAGGATAGAGGTAATTTTTTATGAGTGACCATGAAAAGTTTATGAAAGCCGCGATCGAGGAAGCGCGCAAAGGCCTGGCCGAAGGCGGCATTCCGATTGGCTCCGTGTTGGTGAAAGAGGGTCAGATCATCGGTCGCGGGCACAACCGCCGTGTGCAGAAAAAATCAGCGGTCCTGCACGCGGAAATGGACTGCCTGGAAAACGCGGGCCGGCTCAAAGCCGCTGATTATCAAAAGTGCATGATTTATTCCACGCTTTCGCCCTGCGATATGTGCACGGGCACGATCCTTCTTTACAAAATTCCTGAGGTTGTGATCGGAGAGAATCAGACTTTCAAAGGACCCGAAGATTATTCCCAAAGCCGTGGCGTGAAGCTGCTCAACCTTGAGTCAGAAGAGTGCAAAAAGCTCATGCGTGATTTTATCCACGAGCATCCGGAACTCTGGAATGAGGATATCGGCGTTTAACCAGCCCCTATCCTCCGTAACCATGCAAAACCCTGTTTTGATTTCCTTCCGGCAGCGGCCAAAGGTTTATGCCTGGGCCGCGTTTTTCTATGTTCTGACCATGCTTTGGGTGAGTGTGATGACTCAAGGGCTTCCCATTGGCGATTTCGACGATTGGGACCATCTTATGGTCGCTCAAGACCTCTCCTGGAAGACCGTTCTTCAGCCTTTGGCGACGCCCTGGTCGACGAGCATTCACTGGCATGGCCAGGTGAACCGTATTAATGAAATGACCCACCGCAGGGTATTTCTTACCGTGGCCCTCAAATCGGTGAATGGAATCTTTGGCTTGAGATTTTTTCCTTATTATTTATTCACAAAAGCGATTTTTTTCGCGGCAACCGTTGGCCTGGTTTTCCTGCTTTTGGTTTCGATGACGGGCTCCTGGCCTATTTCCCTTTTCGGGCTTCTTTTTTATTTTTTGGTTCCGGCCCACTACCCTCATCTTTTCTGGATCACGGACCCGATCACCCTGGTGCAATGTTTCATGCTTCTGTCGGTCTGGGCTTATTTTAAAATTGCGGAGGATTGGGAGAAACTCTTCCGGAATTCCTGGAAATGGTTTGCCGTTCTTTTCTTTTTTGGCTGGCTCGGGATGAAGACCAAAGAGCCGGCCCTGACGGTATTCCTGGCCCTTTTGATTTTCACTTTAGCCAATTTGCGGCATTGGACCCAACACAAAAAGAAGTTTTTCCTTTTGGCGGTGCTTTTGGGGCATTTGTGCCTCCTGCTTATCCCTTTGCAGCACCTGGCAGTCGCCAACCGGGAAACGCCGATCCGGCTGGTTTTGGCCACGATTTTCCGGATGTATTTCCGCAATTTTCAGTGCGGGTATGAAGATGAGGCGGTAAGCGCTTTCTTTTCCTGGAAACGGCTTTTTCCTGTTTCGATTGCAAGGACTTTTGGTTTTTCTCTTCTATGGGCGCTTGTCTTTTCCTGGATGGCCTATGCCGTCATGCGAATAAGAAGAAATCCGCAATTAAAGATATTTTTGAGGCATCCCATTGCCCAACTGGCGGTGATCTGGCTTTTGATCGATACGGTTTTCATGAGCATGTTTCAACCCGATCCCCGTTATTTTAGCAGCGCCATGATTCCTTTGACTTTGCTGGCAGTCCGCTTGATCGATTGCGTCTTGGCCGGGCTAGGGGAATCCCGTTTTAGAAAAGGGGCATGGGTTGTTTTGATGCTTGCCGTGGGAATCACGTACTCTAATAATATTCAATCCATCTTCTGGCTGCGGGGCGTGATTGGCGCACGCTGCCACCGGTTTCTTTACGCCGCGAAAACGATTTATGAAGACCGTTACGGGCCGGTGAAAAATATGCGGGATATCGGCTTGTTTTATTCTTCCACGTATGTCCCCGATAAAAGTCATCCGCGTTTTCAAAATGAAACCTTTTATACGCAGCTCGGGTATGAATCCTGGAGCAAGGGAGAACGAACGCGCGCCAATTTCGAAAAATTCGCATCCCAGGGCGCTTCCTATATGATCGTGAGAGCGCCCGATGCTTTTCCCGAGGATCATCACATCAAAACCCTGCGCGTTCTGGATGGCATTAACCGGGAAAGCGGGTTTGAAAATTTATATTACCATTTCAGAAAAAAAACGCCGGATCTTTTCGTCATTCAAAAATTTAATTTAGAAAAATAGTAAAAGAAGAAGGTCTATTATTCCCGGATAAAAGCGAGGTGATTG
>CAYGIT010000021.1:21552-25482 GCA_964349955.1 uncultured bacterium | reverse complement strand
GCACAAGTGCCGGAACATCCGCTGGAACGAGCACGGGAACATCTGCGGGAACGAGCGCGGGAACATCTGCCGGAACGAGCGCGGGAACATCAGCCGGAACAAGCGCGGGCACATCTGCCGGAACGAGCGCAGGCACTTCAGCTGGAACGAGCGCGGGAACATCTGCTGGAACAAGCGCGGGAACAAGTGCGGGAACGTCTGCCGGCACGAGCGCCGGAACAAGCGCGGGGACATCCGCCGGAACGAGCGCGGGAACATCTGCTGGGACGAGTGCTGGCACATCTGCCGGGACGAGTGCTGGAACATCCGCTGGAACGAGCGCGGGAACATCCGCAGGCACGAGTGCGGGAACATCCGCAGGCACGAGTGCGGGAACATCCGCTGGAACAAGTGCGGGGACATCCGGAGGGCAAGTTTGCGGTAACGGAGTGATTGAGGGAAATGAAGGATGTGAAAAGCCGGGAGACCTCTGTCCCAATCCTCCTCCTGGAATGTCACCCGCTAATTGGAAATGCAATCGTAATTGCCATTGCAGCGATCCGCATTGCGGAAATAGAGTTATAGACCACGGCGAAACATGTAATGAACCCGGTCTTTCATGTTCGCCCGGGCAAACTTGTAATACAAAAACTTGCCATTGTTCCGGCTCGGGTGGCACATCAAGTGGAACAAGTTCCGGAACTTCTGCGGGAACATCAGCTGGAACAAGCAGTGGGACTTCGGCCGGAACGAGCGCGGGCACTTCGGCAGGTACAAGTGCTGGTACATCGCATGGAACAAGTGGTGGAACTGGGCCCTGTCCTTCAGGTTCAACTTGCCGGAATCTTTCATGGGCTACACAACCTATTGCGATTAATTTGGGGCAGTCATGCTATTTAGGCTATGGTGTAAGTTATGGTCTTTGTACTCAAGGCAAACCCTGCGCTGTAGGGAATTGTGTAATAAATCCAACAAGTGCTGGAGGGTGGACACTCGTCCTCCCCACAACGGTTTGCCTTATACCCGATGGAAGTCAGTACGGCCTATGTGCGACCGGCACCGGTAGTGGAACAAGTGCCGGAACATCCGCGGGAACAAGCGCAGGAACATCTGCAGGCACAAGTGCTGGAACATCGGCAGGAACGAGCGCCGGGACATCGGCAGGAACAAGTGCCGGGACATCGGCCGGAACAAGCGCTGGAACTTCTGCCGGAACAAGCGCTGGCACATCGGCCGGAACAAGTGCAGGAACATCAGCCGGAACAAGTGCGGGAACATCAGCGGGAACAAGCGCGGGAACATCAGTTGGAACGAGTGCCGGGACATCGGCCGGAACAAGCGCAGGAACATCAGTTGGCACAAGCAGTGGCACCTCCATTGGGACCAGCAGCGGCACTGGTTGTGCTAGTGGATTTTTTTGTCCCGTCATAGCTTTGCCTGGCGGGGGTTGTGATCCATTAGACAACCCTTGCCATGCGCCTGGGGAAAGCATAATTTTTGGTGGGCCGTGTATTGTAAATGGATGTGATGATAAATGCATCAAATGCATCACTGGCACATCGGCTGGAACAAGTGCCGGAACATCTGCTGGGACGAGTGCGGGAACATCGGCTGGCACAAGCGCAGGGACATCCGCCGGAACGAGCGCGGGAACTTCGGCCGGAACAAGTGCGGGAACATCTGCCGGAACAAGCGCCGGAACGTCTGCAGGTACTAGCGCGGGAACTTCTGCTGGAACAAGTGCAGGCACATCTGCCGGAACGAGTGCCGGAACATCGGCCGGGACGAGCGCTGGGACATCGGCTGGAACAAGCGCGGGAACATCTGCCGGAACATCTGCTGGGACAAGTGCTGGGACAAGCGCTGGGACATCTGCCGGAACGAGTGCAGGAACTTCGGCGGGAACAAGTGCCGGAACTTCAGCTGGGACGAGCGCGGGGACATCCGCTGGAACGAGTGCGGGCACATCTGCCGGAACAAGTGCTGGAACTTCTGCGGGAACGAGCGCGGGCACATCTGCAGGAACGAGTGCTGGAACTTCGGCCGGAACAAGTGCGGGAACGTCTGCTGGAACGAGCGCGGGCACATCCGCCGGGACGAGCGCGGGCACTTCAGCTGGGACAAGTGCCGGAACATCTGCGGGAACAAGTGCGGGGACATCCGCCGGGACAAGCGCGGGGACATCTGCGGGAACAAGTGCCGGGACATCGGCTGGTACAAGTGCAGGAACTTCTGCGGGAACCTCGGCCGGGACAAGCGCGGGAACCTCGGCTGGAACGAGCGCCGGTACTTCAAGTGGGACGAGTCAAGGCACTTCGAGTGGTGGCTGTCCCAGCGGGGCGAGTTGCTACGCTCCTATGGCTTTTGGCAACGGCGGTTGTCCAAACGTGCTTTTGACTCAAGTTCCAGGTTCATGCTCTATAGGAGCTTCCGTTGTACCGGGCATTTGCTGTAAACCTGTTGCTTGTCCTGCAGGGGAGACTTGCGCGTTGCCGCCCTCGGACTGCAAAGCCCCTTCGGTTTTGACCACTCAACAGTGTTTAAAAGCCGGCGTCTCCGGTGTGGGCAATTGCTGCAAGAGTGGTTCCGGCTGCCCAGCCGACCAGTTTTTCTGCTCGATTACCAACAAATGTCAGAGCAATGGCACGGCCTGCACCCCCTGTCCTGCAGGCATCACTTGCACAGGGGGAACCACATGCCCGGCAGGAACAACGAAAATCCCCCCTGCATGCACTCGTCCGAATGGCAATGCGGGCTCATGTTGCCAGCCCTTTCCGCCTTGTCCTCCCGGGCAGACTTGCCAGGTGGCTGGGTATGGGAATACACAAATAGCAGCGCAAGGGCAACCCTGCAAATTACCCTGGGGGACTACAAATTATGGCCTTTGTACCATAGGCCTTCCTTGCACTAATTTTTCTAAGGGGTGGTGTCTCCCCGCATCGAGCTGCAATCAATCGAAAGGCATGACTCTTGCCCTGCCTACCCATCCTTGCGTTTTTCCTAATGGAAGCAATTTTGGGACCTGTTGTGTACCGGCTGCCCCCACCAATCCTCAACTTTGCGGCAATGGAAAATTAGATACGATAAATGGAGCTCCGGTAACACAAGGAGGTGTTCCGCTAGAAGTCTGTGACTTGAGCGCTCCTCCTCCAAACAATTTCTGTGACGCTTCATTGGGTTTTAAGTGCGTGAACTGTGCATGTGCGTTTGTGGGGGGACCCGGTGATCCTCCCGTGTTTCCGCCGGTATGCCAGCCGCCGGTGGATCCAGCGGATTATCCCTATGCGGATGCGGCGAGCTGCGTCGCAGCTCTTCGCGCGGACAATAGTCCACCTTGCTGGGATAGTACAAGAGCCGCTAATCCGGATCGACGTACTTGGTCAGAAAATCCTCCCGGAAGTGGTATATGCACCAAAAAAGTATGCAAATGCGAGTCCAGCCCTTTGCGGTATCAAAATACGGAAAGAGGTCTCGATACATGTCCCGTGCGTTATCGAAAGAAAAACGGGAATGGGAATCCCACCGACGAGCCTCTTATCGGAGCCCCCTGCCCGGACGCCAATAATGACGACGACGATGATGATGATGATGATGATGGGACAAGCGCCGGGACTTCAAGTGGGACGAGTGCCGGGACATCGGCTGGAACAAGTGCAGGCACATCGGCAGGGACGAGTGCAGGAACATCTGCGGGAACATCGGCTGGAACAAGCGCGGGAACATCTGCAGGCACAAGTGCAGGAACATCCGCCGGGACAAGCGCGGGAACTTCGGCCGGAACAAGTGCCGGGACATCGGCAGGAACAAGCGCGGGAACATCCGCCGGGACGAGCGCAGGCACATCCGCCGGAACGAGTGCTGGGACATCGGCCGGAACAAGCGCGGGAACTTCAGCCGGAACAAGCGCAGGAACATCCGCCGGAACAAGTGCTGGGACATCTGCCGGAACGA
>CAYGIT010000021.1:0-21452 GCA_964349955.1 uncultured bacterium | reverse complement strand
GGAACAAGCGCAGGAACATCCGCCGGAACAAGTGCTGGGACATCTGCCGGAACGAGCGCAGGAACTTCGGCAGGAACGAGTGCAGGCACATCGGCTGGAACGAGCGCGGGAACTTCGGCTGGTACAAGTGCCGGAACATCGGCTGGAACAAGTGCCGGAACTTCTGCTGGGACGAGTGCTGGAACATCGGCCGGAACAAGCGCCGGAACGTCTGCAGGCACTAGCGCTGGAACATCCGCTGGGACAAGTGCCGGAACATCTGCTGGGACGAGTGCCGGAACTTCAGGTGGGACGAGTCAAGGCACTTCGGGTGGTGGCTGTACTAGCGGTTCGTGCTATGCCCCCTTGGCTTTTGGTGGTGGCGGCTGTCCAACCGCGTTGCTGGTTCCAGGTACAGGCACATGCTTAATGGGAAATATAGCGGGTGTTTGCTGCAAACCCCTTACTTGTCCTGCAGGTCAGACTTGCGTATCTTCACAGTCAAACTGCACATGGCCCTCATCTGTGACGGGGGTATGTGCAAAAGCTGGCAGCCCCTACGGCGGCGTTTGCTGTGCCTCCGGCCCCGCCTCCTGTCCTTTGGGAATAACTTGCCAAGCGGGACCCAATTGTCCGACAGGAAAGGTGAAAATTCCTCCTGCATGCACCCGGCCAAATGGCAATGCAGGCATATGCTGTCAACCCGCTCCGCCCTGTTCCACTTATGGTGCGACTTGCCAACCTGCTGCAGTTTGCCAAGGGCAGGCGTACCCAGTCGGCATTGGGACATGCTCTTCTGGAGCAACGCTAGGAGGCGTTTGCTGCAAGGGCTACCCATGCACTGCGCCAAATTCCTTTTGTTACGTTGTGCAAGGGGGTATTGCGCCAACATGGTTGACACTTGTCCTGCCCACAACGCCATGCAGAACATTAGATGGTAGCAAGATGGGACATTGCGCTGTCCCTAAACCGCCTCCTCCGCCGGGTATTTGCGGCAATGGAGTATTGAATATCGCTATGGGAGAAGGTTGCGATGTAACCGCCCCCGGCGTGAATAATCTCTGCCCTGCGCAGAATAACTTGTTTTGTCACCCCGGTCTTTGTATGTGCTTCCTTTATAACCCGGATGGTCCGATCATCGGGGGAACCATATGCGAGCCGCCTGTTCCTAATTCCTATACGTTACAAGGCTGTCGCAATAAAGTAAAAAATGATCCGCAATATGCCAATTGCTTAAAGACTCTTGCCGGTGCACCTCCTGCTCATCAGCAGCCCAATGCTTTTACTGTGCTGGCAACAGGAGGATGCACAAAGAAAATGTGTTACTGCGAAACGGTGCTTGTTCCCCAGGAATCGGAATTGGGCAATGAATGTCCCCCTCGTTACAAAATACTTGTGAAGGAGGAAGGCCCTGTCTATTCTCCGGGCGGACCCGCAAAGTGTGGAGTAGCGCCGCCACCGCCCCGGTGCAATAATAATGTTGTAGATGTAGGAGATGACTGTGATAATTCTGCTCCCGGGGGGACAGATAACTGTACGCTAGGCGGGGCGATATGTTCCGAAGTCGGTGGCGCCTGCTTTTGCATACCAGTTAACCGATGCAACAATGGGATCCCAGAACCGGGAGATGACTGTGATACAGTTAGTAATCCTTGCCTAGTGGCAGGACAAACATGCAACTTAAATGGCAACCTTTGTAGGTGTGGAGTCCAGGTTACTAGCAACGATCCGTGTCTTGCAAATATAACGGATAATACGGTTGGGCCATGCAACGATACCGTTCTAGTATGAACCGAGGCCTCCTCATGTCCAGTTTGACGCAAATGAAATCATCAGCTACTATTTAATAGTAATGAGTAATAACCCTAACATTTAAAGAAAGGAGGTCTAGAGCATTTGAGAATAGCCGCAAGATTATTTCTTAGGGTCGCTATTTTATGCGCGATTATTCTGCCGGGGCTTTCGAATGCCCGGGCAGCGGATACTTCTCCCTCTAATTCAACCCCTGCTCCGAGCGGTCCCAATTCCTCAAGCGGTTGGACTTGTGAGCAAGAGTCAGTTACTACAAGTTCTTTAGATTTCAATAGCAATAGCATTGTTGACGGGGGCGATGGGAGTCTTAGCTGGAATACTTCCAGCAACAAATTTAGTGTGTTTGTTACTACTACGAATTCTGCTTTCGTAGGGACAACAGTGACCGGGACTGCAAAGTTTAAGTGTAATAAAATGATTAGTCCTGGTGTTGTTGATTATAAGACTGTTGAAAAACCCATAAAGATCACGATTTCTGCTCCACCTGCTAAACCCTATTGCGGGAATACAATAGTTGAAACCGGAGAACAATGTGACTTGGGCTCGGGAAATAGTCTGACGGGATTTTGTTTACCCACATGTAAAACACACACATGCGGCGACGGAAATGTGTATGCAAAAGTCGAAGCCTGTGATCCAGCGCCATCGAGTGCAAATCCTTCTGGCTGCATATGCACAGCCAACTGCACGTGTCAGAGTTGCGGAGATGGAACGATTCAGCCTCCCGAACAATGTGACAATGGCGCCGGTAATAATAATAACACGGCTGCTTGTACGAGCCAATGTAAGGATGCCTTCTGCGGTGACGGGTTTGTCCAAACAGGAGTGGAACAATGCGATGACAGTAATACGAACAATAACGATGCGTGCAGCAATCAGTGCAAAAACGCCACATGCACGGATGGTATTGCCCAATCCGGGTTAGAAGTTTGCGATACAATAATTGATTCCAATTGTGTTGTGACGGGCTCCGGTCCCGTTTGCGGACCTAATGTTTGCGGGGATGGGACCCTGGGAGGAATGGAACAATGCGATGATGGCAATACGGCAAATGGCGACGGTTGCAACTCGTCTTGTTATTTGGAAAGTACTGCATGTAAAACCTGGGGTCAGCCTGTCTGTGTTCCTGCCTCTCCTGGTGTCTGCAAGGCTGAACGCCAGTGCGATGATACGGGTGTTTGGGCCCCTTACCCACAGTTCAAGTGCAGTTCTTGTTCTCCGCCGGTTTGCGGAAACGGCAAACCAGAACCGGGTGAAGAATGCGATAAGGGCTTCAAAAAAAATAGCGATACGAGCGCTTGTACAACCCAGTGTAAAGACGCTATTTGCGGCGATGGGTTCATCTATCCAGGCGCAGGCGAAAAATGTGATAATGGACCTGCGAATGGGAAGTCCGGAAGCACCTGCGGCGTAGGCTGTCAACCTACAACGAAACCGCCTGTGATATGCAATTCAACCTGTTCTCAAGCCGGCGTTGGCACCCCTACGCCGGGCGTAAGCGGGAGTTACAATCTGACCATTCATTGCAGCGGAGGAGCTTCGGGAGGCCAGATCCGTGTAAGTGTTTCAAGCGGGAGTGTGACCCCCTCAATTATCAACGGTATTCAGGGTGACCCGAAAGTGACATGTAATGCCAACGCGGCAGAACCTGAATTCAAATATGTAGGGTATGACGCAAACGGGACGCTCATCCCTAATTGTTCTTCGACCATCCAGCTTTCCTGCGGCCAATAAATCATTCCAAAGAAAATGAATTTTTTCCTCTGAATGAAATCTGATTCTTTTGCGGTGAATGTTTGGCAGGGCTTGTACTTTACATTTATTGTCTCCCTTTTTCTCACCTTTGGCGCGGCCTACCCTGAAATGTTTATTTCCCGGGTTTTGTTGGGCGGGGTTGTTTTGTTTTTCTCCCTTTTTCTTTCTCTCTCTCTCAAGACTCAACCCCCTCATCCTGGCCTTCTCCCCCAAGGGGGAGAAGGAATCTTAAAACCACGGCGATGGAATTTTTGTTTTGCGGCGCTGGCTTGTGTTTTTGCTTTTGAAATTGTGCGGGCATTGACGGCGGTTTACAGCCTTTATTTTCTTCACCTTCAAGAGCCAAGATTCCATTTTTATCTCGAGGCGCCGTTGAAGTGGGCGTTTTATTTTGGCTTTTTTTCGGTCACGCGCTTTTTTTTTAATTCGAAGGCCAGGATTTGGAAGCTCATGGATGTCCTGGTCTGGGCCTCTCTTTTTTTGGTTGCCAATCTGATAGGGCCGCTCCTCAAGACCGGGTTAATGGGTTACAAGGTGGGAACTCAGGAATATTTGTTTCATCCTGTTTTTTACAAAATCCCTGAAATTTCCAGGTTTGTGCTGGGCTATGTCACGCATTCCAATTATGCGGGAGACTTGATCGGCATCGGCTTTTTTTCGGGGCTGGGCCTGGTTTTCTATATTTTTCAGTCGGCTGAAAACAGGAACGCGCGCCATTGGACTTCTCTCGCGCTCCGCCTCACGTTGATGCTTCTGACCGGAGCCTGCATCCTGCTGCTTTTTTCGCGGGGCACCATGATTTTTTTCGCTTTTTCCCTGGTTTTATTTTTTGCTGCCTTTCTCGTGAAATTTCCGAAAACGAAAATCATGGGCTCTGCAATCCTGATTTTTTTTCTGATTTTCGGGTTTTTTAAATGGGCCGGGAATATGAATGATGCCGTCAAAGAATTGGTGACCCTTGACAAAGAAACAACCTTAAAAACCGGCAGCCTTGCCCATAATCAGGAAGGCGCGGCGCGGGCCATGCGCATGGTCTGGGCTTATCCCGTTTGGGGCGTCGGGACCGACGGCTACCGGGCTTATGCCAGGCAGTATGCAAGCCCCGGGGGCAAAATGCTCGGGCTTGCGGATTATTCGGCGATATGCCATTATTTCCAAATCCTTGCAAACGAGGGGATCGGCGCTTATTTTTATTTTATTTTTCTGGGTGCTTATTTTTTTGAAGTGTTGGCTGCGCTTTGGGCCACAAAAAGCCGTTTTAAATTCATGGCCGGAACCGCGCTTCTTTGCATCGTCGTGATGATCCTGGGCCATGCAAGCATCGCTTTTTTAATGGAACAATTTCCCATCGCGCTTTTGGTTTATATTGTTATGGGCGCATCGCTTGCCGTGTTAGGAGGAGATTTTACGCATGATTAAAACCTCGAGGTTGCTGCTTTTTCAGAGTTCCTTCTCCCCCTTGGGGGAGAAGGCTAGGATGAGGGGGTGTGTTGTATTTTTATTTCTGGCTGTTTTTTTTGCCGGCTGCCAAACTTTTTCCAAGGGCCCGGAAACCAGCGTTTTTTCGGCCCAAACTTCCCAGGGCATGAAATATAGAATTTTGACATTTCCCGGAATGCCGCCTGAACGGAAATTTCCTGTGATTGTGGCGCTGCATGGCGCAGGAATGAATAGCGATGCTTACATGGCGGCCTGGGAAAAAGAAGCGGCCCGAAAGCATTTCATGATCGTGACGCCGGATTGGCAAAACCGGGATTTTCAAAGCCTGGCAAAAGCCGTGGATGAGATTTTACGAATTTACCCCGTGGATTTTAAACGCATTTATCTTTCCGGGCTTTCCGCCGGAGGCGTGATGGGCACCCGCCTGGTTCGCCGCAATCCCTTCCAATGGAAAGGCCTGGTATGGATCGCTTTTTCCACGCAAGACCTTGGCACCCCGGAGATTTCTCCTCAAGGATTTCCGCCTATCCTGATCCGCCACGGTTCCCTGGACCCTTTTCCCGCCGGCCAGGTCCAAAAAGATTCTGAAAAGCTAAAAGCCCATGGTTTCCGGGTGACGTGGATTGAAGATGCGAAGGCCGGTCATGAGCACAAGCCCGAATGGACAAAACCCATTCTGGATTGGCTGGAAGCGCTTATTCCCGCACCAGGTAAGAACTCGTGACGATTTTTTTGACTTCTTTTTTGACTTCGCTTAAAAGGTTCATGCATTCCAGGTAATCCGCGAAATCCTTTTTGGCGCTGGAAACGCCGGCCACGGAAATCGAAAGCAGGGGAAATTCCCGCATGACGGTTTCTCCCGTTTCGGCCTGGCGCCGCCGGTCCAGATGCAGGGTATGGCCTCTTTCCATATCTTCCCGGCTGTAAAGGTCCCGCACGACTTCGGCATCAAAACGCTTGCAAATTTCGGCCCCCAGCCCTTCCGCCCGCTTGGGCTGGGTGATCACCATAAAGTCATCGCCGCCCTGATGCCCGAAGAAATCGCTGGAATTTTCTTTCGCCGTCACGATTTTTTTCAAAAGTCCCGCGGTTTTAACGATGGCCATATCGCCTTTGGCCAGGCCGTAGTGATCGTTAAAGATTTTGAAGCGGTCAAGATCGACGTGAAAGGCCACGAATTTCTGGCGTTCATGGATCCTTTTCCGGAGTTCGCTGAAAATACTTTTGTTTCCGGGCAGGCCGGTCAGGGGGTTGGCGTCTTCCGCATGCGCTTTCATGTCGCGCATGGCGTCACTCATTTGATTGAACGTATGCGCCAGTTCCTCGATTTCATCTCCGGTTTTGATGTCCACGTGCATGCCCAAACGCCCTTCCATCATTTCGCGGGAGGCTTTATTGAGGATGCGAATGGGGTTGATAATGGACTTGGCCAATCCTATACTGATAAAAATCCCGGTAATGAAAATAGCAAAAAACAGGATGACGAGAGTCAGCGCGGATTTTTCAAGCGCTTCTCTGATGCCGGCAAGCGGGAGAATGGCGCGGGCGATATAAAGGCTGCCGGAGGCCGAGGGCAGAGGCATATAAGCGATGAGTTGCCGCGTTTCTTTATTGAGTTCAATGGAATAGGCCGTCCCTGTTTTCTTTTCCCGGAGGCTTTTTTGAATGGCTGAAAGATCAGCCGGGCCCCAGGGAAAGGAGGATTCGAAAAGAGGCCTCTCTTGCAGAGCATCAAAAATGCCGATATTTAACAGGTGATAGTCGCGCGCAAGATTGCCAAGCGTGTTTTGAAGCGAGCTGTTGGGGGAAAGGGCTGCCGTATTTTCTGTTTCTGCCAGAAGATTTGTATAAACATTTGAAAAGGCCCATTGGCCTTCCAGGCGGTGTGATTCATTCAGGCTTCCCATTTGGGTTGTGAGTTGAATCCCCGCGAAAATCAAGCCCAGGAAGAAAAGAGGCAGGGTAAGACGCAGCACAATACGCGCGAAGAGAGGGATTTTTAAACGCATAAGTATTTATATTACGGAAGGTTAAGGAGAAAACCTTAGCCTGAAAAAAGAAAGCTATTAAATTTGACTCAAGATTGATCATAAGCTATCATTCATTAGTCATAAAGGGTAAATTTTAAGCAGTTCAATTTAACTTTTTCAATTTAAAATTTTACTTTCATTCAAGGAGGCCTGGTCATCGTGAAAACAGCCATAAGGTTATTTTTAGCGATCGCTCTTTTATTTGCCTTAACTATTTCAGGATTCTTGGCTTATAGCCATTTTCTTGTGGATTATTCCCTGGAAAATTTACAAACGGCCGTTGCCGTCACCAATCAAAAAGGCCCGCAAAAGTCTGTTTTAGCGAATCATGTTTATAGTTCCCTTGTGGACGATTTGGCGTTTCAGGAAGCCAGCAAGGGAGAAAAGACAAGTTTTAAAGATTTGGCGCTTCTGGAACTGGCCTCCCGTTCTTTTAAAGAAGCCAATGCTCGTGACGGCTATAAAAGGACCAAAATTTATCTGAACGCTTTGGTGCATGAGCGGAGCAAGCAAAGAACCCTTTTCTTGCGGTTTTCCGACTCGGTGAATCAGCGCGCGAAGCTAGTGGCGGGTTCGATCGAAGGCGTCGCCGGATATTTTCAGAAACGTTTTGAGAAGAAGAAGAAAAAAAGAGCGACGGCTGCCGATTATGGGAGCGAGGTCATTTTAAGCCAGGCACAGATTCAGGAGGGCCTTGGTGATTTGACCAAGGCGGCCGAGCTCTACCGGAAATTTCTTGCCGGCAATCCCGGGCATCCGGACCACGGGATGGCTTCCATTACTTTGGCCAATATTTTAATCAAGCAGGGACGATTGCGGGAATCCCAAAAAATCCTCGAAGATATTCGAAGCGGTTATCCCGGTCTTGAAGAAGCAAATTTGGCCGTAAGGTTTTTGAGAAAAATTGATGCCTTGAGAAAGGGAGCGGACCTGGTCCCGCGCCTGAAAACGCTTGCGGCGGTGGAAAAAGCCGGGCCCAAACGGGACGCGCTTCTTTTAAAACTCGCGCTGGCTCAAATTTCCCTTTATCAACTGGAACCGGCCCAAAAGACTTTGAAGGAAATCCAGGCAAGTCAGGACAATCAAATCCAGAGCAAGGCCAAATTTTATCTGGCCTGGGTTTATAAACTTCAGCAGCTCTACGGGGAAGGAGAAAAAACGCTCATGGACCTGCTGGATGATCCCTTGCTTGGCCGGGATTTGGAGCTTGGGTTGCATGCCGGACTTGCCGATATTTATATTGCCCAAAAAAATCCGGAAATGGCTTTGAAGCAGTATGATACGCTGGTTGGCAAGATCCAGCAGGAATTAATCCGGATCCAGAAAACCCAAAAAAATATTCAGGAAAAAAGAGCGCTGGATGCGGCATGGGTGGCGCTCGGAGAACTGGAGCAGTCGAGCATCTATTATTTTGATTACCGGGATGAGGACAAGGCCAGGGAGCATTTGAACCGGGTCGGCCAAATCCTCGGAGAAGAGGATTTGACTCTTTTAGGCTCTGAACAGGTCCAGGGCATTTTTACAGGGATTTCGAATCAAAGTTTGAGAGACCGGGCTTTTCGTGCCGTCGAAGTACGGCAGGTGGGGATCGCCTACGATTATTTTATAAAATATTTATCGTATAATCCGAACGACGCGTGGACTTTTTCGGGACTTTCCACGGTGTATGTACTTCTGGGAGATTTGAATACGGCGATTGAATATGCCGAAAAGGGTTATTCTTTCGGGCAAGACGAATATACGGCTTCAGCGCTGGGGTTTGTTTACGGTCTTGCGGCACGTTACCCGGAAGCGGCCGGCATGTATGAATGGGCGGTCCAGCGCGGCGGGGATTATCTGCCGGCAAGATTTAATCTCGGGTGGATGTATTTAAAACTTCGCCGGTATCCGGAAGCTTTCGAGGTTTTTAAAAAGATGATGACCGATGGAACACAGCTGCCTTTGATTGTCCGGATAAAAACGCTGAATAATATCGGTTATGCCAAATGGAAAATGGGCGAACGGAAACAGGCTGTCGCTTATTTTCAAGAGGCATTAAAGATGAGTCCGGGTTTTAAGACTGCAGAAAAGAATCTAAGTCTTGTTCAAAGTGCGGGTTAAAAAACACGGGGGCATCCTTCTCCTGACTGCCCTGTTTTTTTGGGGCGTCTTCATGCCCCGGACGGTCCTTGCGGTCGTCGGACAGGCGGAGAAGTTTGATGAATTCGAGGCGAAAAAGCTCGAGGAATTTCAGAGCAATCTTACGCATGAAGAGCAGCAAAAGCAGCAGCTCAAGACGGATGAACTGTCGGAACAATTAAAGGCCATGTCAAAAGACGCCAAAAACGCCAAGGCTGAAGAAAAGCAAATTTTGAACGACGAGATCGAAAACCTCAAAAAACAGCTCCTCACGCTTCCCAAAAGAGACCATATTAAAATGGAATTTGACGGGCAGCAGAGTTATGATACCAATATCAACCGCAGCATTCTTTTCGAGGAAAAAAACGACTCTGTTTTCGACGTCCAGTCCACGGCCCTTTTTGATCTTTCGGGGAAAAAGACCGACTTGCGTTTTGATGTTTCGGGGTCAAAACAGTGGAATATCGAATATCCTGAAAAAGATACGTGGGGAGGCGGCGAGACCTTGCGTTTCCGGAGAAAATATTTCCGGAAAATCACGAAGGCCCTCCAGTCGCGCATCGAGCGCCAAAATTCGAAAACCATTGAAATCAACAGTGAAAAAGTGCGCTGGGGGTCCACCCAGACCGACGTGACCAATTTCTCTTTTTCCAAGAAATTTTCGATCAATAGCGATACCAGTTTATCGCATACTTATTTTCCACAGGAAGCTTTTGACCAGGACTCCTCCTGGGAAAGCTCCTCAGCCCCGTCAATTTTCTGGCAGCCGAGTCCCAAGAGCCGCATTTCAGCCGGCTATAAAATCGGGCAAAACCGTAGTCGCCCCAAGGTTGGGAATGCTGTTGCGCATGAAATTCATATCGGTTATTTCGGGAAGGTCACTCGAAAATCGTCCGCCAGCATTGACCTTTCGGCCGGCTATCAATCCCCGCGTGAACAATCCACGGCCGTGGTCAAAACATTGAACGTGGGATTGGGATATATCTGGCAGATGACTCCCAAGAGCCAGTTCACCCTTCAATTGGTGAGAGGGGTCCAGAATTCGACTTCAAATGCGGTCGGAACCACCGATGCGGCAGCTACAGGAGACACGCCGGTTGTAAAAACGGACAGCTATTCTACCAATACCAGCGCGACGATTTCGCTCAACACAAAGCTGAATGCCCGTCTCAAAGCGACCTTGAACTGGAATGTTTCTTTATCGTCAAGCCATACCAGCACGGAGGGAGCCGATCCAACCGATGATGGATTGCAATGGGGATATCCGGTCTCATTCACACTGACTTATTTTGTGAAACGCTGGATTACTTTCACTTCGGGCTATGCCTATGCCTACCGGCTTGGCAATGAAAGGACCGACTGGAGCCGGGCGCATACCTGGAAGAATCAAGTGCATTTAAGTTTTTAACGGGGACTTTTTCAAAATGAATAGCAAATACGCGCTCCTCTTGCCTTTCTTCCTGTTTTTTGCGGGCATTGCGCCGGTCCATGCGGCCGATCTGGATGAGATGAAGAAAGCATTGGAGGGAATGCCGGCAAAAAACCCTGGGGCGGAAGCAGCTGCCCCAAAGCCGCAAACGCAAACTTTGCCGCAAGCGGGTGACAAAAAAAGTGAAAGCAGAAAAGATTACCGGTTGCAAGCGGGCGATAAACTCAATCTCAAAATTTATCCCGAGGACCAATTCATCAAAAGCGCGGAGCTTCAGGTCAGCCCGGATGGAAATATCACGCTGCCGCTTGTGGGGAAAGTGGCTGTGGCCGGCATGACCCTGGGAGAAGCGGTCCAGATGCTTGAGCAGATCATTGACAAGGATTATATCGCGTCTCCGGAGGTATCGATTGATATCCTCGAATCAAAACAGAAATCCTTCGTGATCCTGGGGCAAATTAAAAAACCGGGCACTTATCAGTTTCCGGCAGGGAATATGAGCATATCGCTTCTGGAAGCCATTTCGATGGCCGGAGGGTTTTCGGATATAGCGAATATCAAAAAAATCAAGGTATTGAGGAAGGAAGGAAATACCAAGCAGACCCTGCAGGCCAATGCCGAGGCCATTATCGGCGGCGCGGAACCGGATATTCGAATTCAGGAAGGGGACGTGGTCAATGTGTCCGAAAGTATTTTTTAAGATCAGGGGGAGCCATGTCTGAAAACCCTCACGCGCGGGCGGCTTTTATCCCTTATTCCTCCGAAGACGCTGAAAAACCGGTGGATTTCAAATATTATCTTTTTCTTTTTCAGAAAAATTTCTACGTCATTGCCACTTTTTTTGTGATCGTCGTGACCTTTGCCGCAATCTACGCTTCCAAAATACCCGACCGCTATATGGCCAATACGCAAATCATGGTGGAAAGGCCCCAAACCTCATGGAATCCAAACGCCACTTCGGAAAGCGGCGGCGGGGGCGAAGGCGAATCCTTTACGGCCGATTATTATGCCACTCAAACGGAGATTATGCACAGCACGGCCGTCCTGAAACAAGTCGCCCAGGAATTGAAGTTAAGTGACTATTTCGGAATCGAGGACGAGGATCTTGTTGCGGCAAGGATCGGAGGATTGGTCAGTATCAAACGGGTTTCTCAAACGCGCCTGTTTGACATTGCCGTTACTTCTGATTCTCCTCAAATGGCTTCCAGCATTGCCAATGCCGTGGCGCGCGCCTATATCCGGAAAAATTTCGAAAATATGCTTTATTATTCCAAGGAAATCATGACCTGGCTTCCTCAAAAAGACAAGACGGCGAGCTCGACCATTGCCGTCGAAGACCCTTTCGGCAGTGTCAAGCAGATGACCCGTGAGGAGTTGACCGAAAGCCTTCCCTCCATTCAGACGGATCCCACGATCCGCAGTTTCCGTGAAAAGAAAAGTTTTCAGGAGGCTGAACTCAAACAGCTTTTGAAACAATTCCGGGAAAAATATCCGCTCGTCATCAAAGCCCGGGCCAATCTCAAGTTTCTCGACGAAAGCATCGCGGTTGAAAAACTGCGTGTCATTGACGGCCTGAAGACCCAGGCGGAAGGCCGGTTCAAGGTGGGACAGGTCCGGATCATCGAAGAGGCCAAGGTCGCTCAAAGGCCCGTCAAAAACAACCGTTTGATGATCATTCTTGTCGCCGCCGCCGCCGAGCTTGTTTTGAGCATGCTGATCATTCTTCTTCTGGATTATTTTGACGATACGATCCGTTCTCTCGAAGATTTCGAAAGAAAAGGAATGGTGCTCCCTTTTCTCGGGCCCGTGCCGTACCTGAAAAAAAAGGTACTGGATCCCGCCCAGCGAAAAATCGGAAACTATTACAAGAATTCCGAAGTGGCCGAATCGTTTCGTTATTTGCGGGTGGCGATCAACTTTTCGGCGTCTCCGGAATCGCTGAAGACGCTGGCTTTTACAAGCTGCCTGCCCCATGAAGGAAAAAGTTTTTCCACCCACAATATTGCGATTTCTTTTGCCATGGACGGCAATAAAACGCTTTTGGTGGATGCCGACATGCGCCGTCCGGTGGTGCATACTACTTTTCAGATGGACAATGCCAGCGGGCTTTCCAATTTTTTGACGACCAAAATCGAACTGGATTCGGTGATCAAGGAATCTTTCATCGAAAACCTTTCGATCGTGACGAGCGGCCCTGTTTCACCCAATCCCGGAGAAATTTTAAATTCCTCCCGGATGAAGTTTTTTATCGAAGAAACCGCCAGGCGCTATGACCGGGTGATTATCGATTGCCCGCCCCTGACCGGCATCGGAGACGCTTATGTCGTGGGGAGCCAACTCGGGCAGGTGATTCTAGTCATTCACGCCGGGCGCACGCCGGTGGATCTGATCAAACACACCCAAAAACAACTCGACAAATCTCATGTTAAAATCCTCGGAGTTATTTTGAGCATGGTGGATATGGAAAAAGAGCGCCATGCCGGCTATTCCAAGCATTATTATCACACCTACAACCGCTATTATCAGACGGACAAAACGTAAAAACCCCGTTTTGATTGCGTTTGACCGCGTAAGAGCCTGATGGCATAATAGCCCTCCTTCAAATGCCAGACCTTTATTTTGACACCAATGCCACAACGCCTGTATTGCCTGAAATCGTTCAGGCCATGCATCCCTTTTGGACCGCCCATTTTGGCAATGCCTCGAGCACGCATCCGCGGGGGCGTGAGGCGCAAAAGGCTCTTCGTGACGCGCGCCGCCAAATCGCTGCATTTTTGGGGGCCGCGGAGGAACAGGAAATTCTTCTCACCAGCGGGGGAACGGAAAGCAATAACACGGCCATTCGCTCCGCCCTGATGTCTTCAGGAAAAAAACACATTGTGACAAGCGCGGTGGAACATTCAAGCGTGAGACAGCTTTGCCGGCAATTGCAAAAAGAAGGATTCCGGGTCACCGAAATCGGCGTGGATGCCGAGGGCCGTTTGAAAAGGGATGATCTGCGCCAGGTCCTTACCGGAGAAACAGCCCTGGTTTCCCTCATGATGGCAAACAATGAAACCGGCGTGCTTTTTCCGGTGGAAGAAATTGGCCGGCTTGCCCGGGAGCGGGGAATTCTTTTTCATGTGGACGCTGTTCAGGCGGCGGGGAAAGTTCCGCTTTGCTTGAAAGACAGCACGATTGATTTCCTTTCGATTTCCGCGCATAAAATTTACGGGCCCAAGGGAGTGGGAGCGCTTTATATTAGGAAGGGGACTCCTTTTCATCCGCTGATTTACGGAGGTTCCCAGCAGCGAGGAAGGCGTGCCGGAACGGAGAATGTTCCGGGAGCCGTGGGCTTTGGCGCGGCCTGTCAAATCGCGCTCGAAAATCTCGAAAAAGAAACCGCCCGGCTTTGTGCATTACGGGACGAATTTGAAAAGGAGATCAGCGCAAGAATAAACGATGTTACGATTCATGGCCTGAATGTTCCGAGGCTTTCCAATACCAGCAGCATGCGTTTTCAGGGTGTTTCAGCCGAAACTTTGATTGCCGCTCTTGAACAAAAAGGCATTTGCGTTTCCACCGGCTCGGCCTGTATGAGCGGTTCTCCGGAACCTTCGCATGTCCTGATCTCTATGGGCATTTCCGCCGAAGAAACGCTGTCTGCCGTGCGTTTCAGCTTCGGGCGTTTTACCCGGCACGAAGAGATTCAAATCCTGATTTCAGAACTCGAGCCGGCTGTAAACCGTTTATTAACTCGTCATCCCCGAATGCTTTTGTCGGGGATCAGTAAGCAGATTCCCGCCTAAAATCATGCGGGAATGACGTAAAAATAGGAGTTTTATGACCCAAATATTATCCAAAGAACAGATCCAAAAAGCCCTGAAAGAAATTCAGGACCCGGAACTCAAGCGGGACATCGTTTCTCTGGGGATGGTCAAGGAAATTGAAATTCAAGGCGCGAGCGTGGCCATTCAACTGGCCATGGCCGGGGGCCTGGCGTCGGTGAAAGAAAAAATCCGCGAAGAAGTACGCCAAAAAATTTCGTCTTTGGACGGGATTGAAAAAGTCACGGTGGAAGTTTCTCACACGCCGGCCAAAGGGCCTGTATTTGCTTCCAAAGCTTACACGCCGGGGATTCGCCATGTCGTGGCCGTGGCCAGCGGAAAAGGCGGAGTCGGCAAAACTACTGTGGCCGTGAATCTCGCCATTGCCTTGGCCAAAAAAGGAAACCGGGTGGGATTGATGGATGCCGATATTTACGGCCCCAATGTGCCGCTGATGCTCGGCGTTCCCGTTGAAACCCGTCCGAGGGTCAATAACGAAGATAAAATGATTCCGATCGAAGTCCAGGGACTCAAGATGATTTCCATGGGAGTGCTTGTTCCGCCGGACCAGCCCATGGTTTGGCGCGGGCCCATGCTTCACGGCACCATCACCCAGTTCATTCAAAAAGTAGATTGGGGAGAACTTGATTTTTTGATCGTCGATCTTCCGCCAGGCACTGGCGATGTCCAGCTTTCGCTTGTGCAAACTGTGCCTTTGACCGGGGCGGTGATTGTTACCACGCCGCAGGAAGTGGCTTTGATGGACGTGCGAAAAGGCGTGGCGATGTTCCGTAAGACCAATGTCCCGATTCTCGGCGTTGTTGAAAATATGACCGGCGAAATTTTTGGTTCCGGCGGGGGACGGAATGCCGCGGTGCAATTTCAGGTTCCTTTTCTCGGCGAGATTCCGCTGGACCGGCGCATCCGTGAAGGCGGCGACAAGGGCGCTCCCATTGTTCTATCCGATCCGGATTCTCCGGCCGGGCTTGCCTTTTCGCAGGCCGCCGGTTCCTTAATGGAAATTATCAGCATGCTGGCAGCGCCGGCAGGGAGCTAACCGATGGAAACTCATGCCGAATCCGGTTGCAAAGCACAGGAAACCCAAAGAATGGAAAGCATTGTCGAAGAATTACTTCGTCATCTCGGCGAAGACCCGAAGCGGGAAGGGCTTGTCAGAACGCCCAAGCGCGTAGCCGCCTCTCTCAAGCATTTGACCCAGGGCTATCGCCAGGATGTTCAAAAAATCCTGAACGGCGCGGTTTTCGATGAGCCGTATGATGAAATGGTCGTGGTGAAGGAGATCGAGATTTTTTCGCTCTGCGAACACCACCTTCTGCCTTTTTATGGCAAAGCGCATGTTGCCTACATTCCCCAGGGAAAAATCATCGGCCTTAGCAAAATTCCCCGCGTCGTGGAGGTTTTTGCCAAGCGCCTGCAGGTGCAGGAAAGGCTCACCATGCAAATTGCCGAATGCCTGATGGAGGCTTTAAAACCGCGCGGCGTCGGAGTGGTGATCGAGGCGCTTCATCTTTGCATGGCCATGCGAGGCGTTGAAAAAGCCAATGCTTTTACCGTGACCAGCGCCATGCTCGGGAGTTTCCGCAATTCCGAAAGAGTCCGGGGAGAATTCTTAAGCCTGATCAATAGTAAACGCTAGACTCATGTCATTCCCGCGGAAGCGGGAATCCATTTTAACGTTTTTCGAGCTGCTTTTCTAACTCTGCGACTTTCGTTTTAAGCTTCCGGATATCGTCCAGCATTTCCGCCGATCTTAACTGCGCCGCAATTTGCCGGCGCGCCTGCTGATAAGGCCGGGCAGGCTCTCCAAACACAATCTGTTTTCCCGGAACTTTTTTTCCGCTGGGGAAGCCCGAGCCTGCGCCCACCATGGTCCAGTCTCCGATTTCCACATGATCGCCAAGGCCCACTTTTCCGCCCATGGTCACGTGCTCGCCAACCTTGGAACTTCCCGAAATGCCGGTTTGGGCTGAAATAACGGTATGTGCGCCGATCGTCACATTGTGGGCGATTTGCACGAGATTGTCGATTTTGACGCCCTTGCAAATCCGGGTGGAGCCGATCGTCGCGCGGTCAATTGTGACACTCGCGCCGATTTCCACGTCGTCTTCAATGACGACATTTCCGACCTGCGGAACTTTTTCCTGCTTTTCCGCGGTGGCCACATAACCAAAACCATCCGTTCCGATGACGCTGCCGGCATGAATGATGACGGAATTCCCGATCATGCAATCGCGGTAAATCACTACGCCCGGATGCAAAACGGATTGGTGGCCGATCTTCACGTTTTCTCCGACAAAGGCGTGGCTGCGGACCACGGCCTCGTCTGCGATTTCGGCACCGTCACAAACAACGGCAAAAGATTCAATGGTCACATTTTTGCCGAGGCTTGCGGTTTTAGCGATGGAAGCCTGGGCAGAAACCGTTTGGCGGTAAGAGGGGGAAGGATAAAACTCCTGAAGCAATTTTGCCCAGGCCAGTTTCGGGTTTTTGACCTGAATGAGCGGCTTGGAGGATGCCTGCACCGAGGAGGGCACGATCAAACAGGCGATACCGGAAGCCTCCAGTTTGCCGAGATATTTGGGGTCCTGCATGAAGGTGATCAGGCCCGGCCCGGGTGTTTCCATGTTCGTAATGCCTTCAATAGAAGTGGCAGGATTGCCGATAACCTTACCATCGATCAGAAGGGCCAGTTCTTCAATCGTTTTTTGCAGGGTAATTTTATTCTTATGCGACATATCCGGTCGAGTATAATGACCGGATTCTGCTTTGTCAATGAACGGGGGATGACTATAATGAAACTCATGATGAGAAATATGAGTCTTTGCGCAATATTTTCCTTTCTTTTTATTCTTTCCGGCTGCTTTGAATCCCAGTTTGATTTCAAGACCGTCGTCCATCCGGACGGGAGCGTAGTCCGCCAGACCCAGATTGAAGGGCGGGGCGCGGCCCTCTTCAAAGTTCCGGCGGGCGAAGGGTGGCAGTCCCGTGTCTGGGACACCAAAGGCACCACCACGCTGCTGCTTGCGGATGTTCACCATGTCGCGGCGCTCGGCGAATTCAAGCCCGGGCAAGCCATTCCGGGCGATTATGCCTTTGACTTTTCAAAACAAATTCAGTCCTGGCAGGAGGAAGACCGCAAAAAAGTCGAAAAAGCCGGAATCCAGTTGCCCTTTGAAGAGAATCTTTTTTCGCATAATCAGATTCGCGTCATCCGGCAAAACGGTTTTCTTACAGTCACGATGATTTATGAAGAAGTCTTTCAGAATGCGGGCGTCATGAATCTGCTGCTGATCGATTTGAAGGAAGAACTTGCCAAGCAGGGCGCCCAAAGCGGACAGGATTTGAAAGACCCGGAACTCGAAGAGCTTGCAAGACTGCGCCTTGAAAGTGAAATCCTTCCAGAAATCCGGTTTAAGAGTGAAGTGCGCCTGCCCGGGAAGATTATTTCCACCAACGGAAAACCGGCAGGGAATGGAGTTGTCCGGTGGCAATTTTCTTTGAAAGATTTTCAGAAAGGGTATTCGACTTACACGCTGCAGGCCGTGAGCCGCACCCTGAAAGTGCCGGGATTCTGGATGCTTTCATTCCTGGTGGCGCTGTTTTTGTTTTGTACGTTTCTGGTTTTGGCGGGAGTCAAGCAGGTTTCTTCGAAACGTAAACCGAATAAATAAACTTAGGCAGCCCCCTCAGCTTGAGGGGTGTAATCCTTCAATCCTGCCCTTTGCATTAATTCCATGCTCCACGCAGTAAACTGTTCCTTGCTCATCGTGTTTCGGATTTCCTGCAGCAATTTTCGCACCCGCAAAAGTTCCCGGACCTGTTTTTCGAATTCCTGGGGAGTTTCATGCACGGCCTGATCGAGCCAGCGCCGGTAGACTTCAGGGCTTGGGTTGTCCAATTTTACATGAGCCAGCAATCTCAAAATTTCACCGCGCACTTCGTCATCCGAGACCTCGATTTTTCGGCGCCGGGCTTCTTTGGAAAGAATCAGGTTTTGCCAGGCCTGGCGGTGTGCAAAGTTGGGGTCCTGGGGCTTGTCATTGAAGGAAAAAATCCGGCTTGAACGGTCAAAGCGGTTGAATTCCTGAAAGGAAACTTCCCGGCCGAACACTTCTCCCGCAATCCGGCCCTTTTTCTGGAATTGGGTCCCCACGCTGACTCCGCCCCAAAGAGCAAAGCAGACGACTACCGACCAGATCACAACTTTTGTATTTTTGCGAAAGAGTTTAAGCATGGGGAGGCATTATACGGGCTTTGTGAAAATTAGCAAATCCGGAAAACTCGAGCGATATTGACAAGCTACAGGCTGTTTCGTATGATACTGCAAATGGAACAGCATTCAGCTTTAAAAACCCTTCATTTTCGCATTCAATCCTTTTTTCTCCGTGTGTTTTTCCTCAATTTCAAGGAGTTGGCCCATGTCTGTATTTGTCGGTAAAGACCGCAAAGCCCGGCGCGCTTACGGGTTTGATGAAATCGCTTTAGTCCCCGGTGAAGTGACCCTTAATCCCGACGAAGTCGATATCAGCCTCAAAATCGGCAATCAGACATTTGGAATTCCTTTTCTCGCCTCGGCCATGGATGGGGTCGTCGACCCCAAATTCGCCATTGCCATGGGAAAACTGGGCGGGCTTGCCGTTTTGAATCTTGAAGGCATTTATACGCGTTACGAAGATTATGAATCCATCCTTGAAGATATTGCTCGCGCCACGCCGGAAGAAGCCACGAAGCTTGTTCAGAGGCTTTATGTGGAGCCGATTAAAGAAAAATTGATCGCCAAGCGCATTCATGAAATCAAAAAAGCCAAAGTGCCGTGCGCGGTCAGTTCGATTCCGCAAAAGGCTGAAAAATACGGCAAGATCGCCGAAGAGGCGGGCGCGGATATTTTTGTAGTGCAATCCACGGTCACGACGGTAAAGCATATTTCAAAATCCTACAAAGTGGTGGATTTCAAAAAATTCTGCAAGGAAATGAAAATCCCCGTGATTCTCGGTAATTGCGTGACTTACAAGGTAACGCTGGAGTTGATGGAAACCGGATGCGCGGGACTTTTGATCGGAATTGGACCCGGCTCGGCTTGCACTACGCGTGGAGTTCTCGGCCTTGGTGTCCCTCAAGTCACTGCCATCGCGGATTGCGCGGCCGCGCGCGAAGTCTATTTCAAGAAATCTAAACGCTATGTGGCCATTATTGGCGACGGCGGCATGTCCACGGGCGGGGATATTTGCAAGGCTTTCGCTTGCGGCGCGGATGCCGTCATGGTCGGTTCCGCTTTTGCGCGCACGAAAGAAGCCCCCGGCAAGGGTTTCCACTGGGGCATGGCCACTCCGCATGCGAATCTTCCGCGCGGCACAAGAATCCGGGTTGGCACCACCGGAACTTTGGAAGAAATTCTTTATGGCCCCGCCAATCTGGACGATGGAACCCAGAATTTAGTGGGTGCTCTGCGCACCTGCATGGGAAATATCGGCGCCAAAGATCTCCGCGAAATGCAATTGACCGAACTTGTTATCGCTCCCGCGATCCGTACCGAAGGCAAGCTTTTCCAATCCGCCCAACGCGTTGGAATGGGGAAGTGAACGAAACTGTAGTCATCCTTGATTTTGGCTCGCAAGTCACGCAGTTGATCGCGCGGCGGGCCCGGGAACACAAGGTTTACTCCGTCATTCTTCCGTATCACGCGCCGCTGGCCCAAATCCAGGCGCATCAGCCCAAAGCCATCATTCTTTCCGGTTCCCCGGCCAATGTGTACGGCCCCCGCGCCCCGATTCCGGACAAAAGAATTTTCTCGCTGGGCGTCCCCATTCTTGGTATTTGTTACGGCCTTCAATTGATCGCCCATCTTCTCGGCGGCAGGGTACACAAATCCCATAAACGCGAATATGGTTTTGCCAAGCTCCATGTTGATAAAACCGAAGGGTTTTTCAACGGCCTCCCCAAAACATTCACCTGCTGGATGAGCCATGGCGATAAGCTGGATCGCCTGCCTGCCGGGTTTATCCGCATCGGCCATACCGAAAATGCTCCCGTGGCCGCGGTGGCTGATACGAAAAGAAAAATTTACGGCGTGCAGTTTCATCCTGAAGTCGTGCACACCCAGCTCGGCTCCAAAATCATCGGCAACTTCCTTTTCAAAATCGCCGGTTTCCACGGCGATTGGACCCCAAAATCTTTCGTCAATGAAGCCGTCAAAAAAATCCGCCGGCAGGTGGGCAAAGACCGTATCGTGCTGGGGCTTTCCGGCGGTGTGGATTCCTCCGTAGCCGCGCTTCTTCTGCACAAAGCCATCGGCAAGCAGCTGACCTGTATTTTTGTCGACAACGGTCTTCTGCGTTTGGACGAAGGGCGTAAAGTCAAAGAAGTATTTCAGGGGCATTTCCACATGAACATTAAATTCGTGGATGCTTCCGCGATTTTTCTGAAAGCGCTGAAAGGCGTCGCGGACCCCGAACAAAAACGCAAAATCATCGGCCGGATTTTCATTGAAACCTTTGACCGCGAAGCGAAAAAACTCGGAAAAGTCCCGTTCCTTGCCCAGGGGACTTTGTATCCCGACGTGATCGAATCCGTTTCTGTCCACGGCGGCCCGACCAGTGTTATCAAGAGCCATCACAATGTCGGCGGTTTACCGAAAGGCATGAAATTCAAACTCGTAGAACCCCTACGCGAGCTTTTCAAAGACGAAGTCCGCAAAGTCGGCGTTGTCTTGGGATTGAAAGAATCCCTTGTAAAACGCCATCCTTTTCCCGGCCCCGGCCTTGCCGTCCGCGTTCTTGGCGACATCACCCGCGAACGCTGTGACGTTCTGCGCCAAGCCGATGACATCGCCATCGATGAAATCCGCAAAGCCGGCCTCTACGACAAAATCTGGCAGGCCTTCGTGGTCCTGCTTCCGGTCCGCAGCGTCGGAGTCATGGGGGATGAGCGCACTTACGAAAACGTCGCTGCCGTCCGCGCCGTAACTTCCCAAGACGGCATGACCGCCGACTGGGCCCGCATCCCCGACAATGTTCTGGCCCGCATCTCCAACCGAATCATCAACGAAGTCCGAGGCCTCAACCG
>CAYGIT010000020.1:4106-25561 GCA_964349955.1 uncultured bacterium | reverse complement strand
GATATTTTTCAGGCCATTAACCGCGCGGTCGCCCAACAGCTCAAGATTTTCCAGACCGAAGCAAATGAAAAGCGAATTTATGCCATCAGCGATCATGCCCGCGCGATCTTTTTTTCCATCGCCGACGGAGTCATGCCAGGCAATGACGGCCGCGGGTATGTCATCCGCAAATTGATTCGCAGGGCCTTATACCATGGCTACGAAGCCGCCCAGTCCAAGCTGAACCAACCCTTTCTTTATGCCGTGGTTCCGGCCGTCGGGGAAGCCATGGGACAAACCTATCCCGAGCTTCAGAAAGCTCAGGCAAGCATTGCTTCCGTGGTGCGCGGGGAAGAAGAGCGTTTTCTTGAAACGCTGGAGCGCGGGCTTGAGAAATTAAACAACAAGACGATCGAGCTTTTAAAAGACGGAAAAGAACGCAAACTTTCAGGAGAATTCATATTCGAACTTTATGATACCTATGGTTTCCCGGACGAACTCACACGAAAAATAGCGACCGAAAAAGGTTTTGAAATCGATCAAAAGGGTTTTGACCGGTCTATGGATGAACAGAAAAAGCGGGCCAAAGATGCCAGTAAAATTTCAGGAAGTATTTTTGTGACTTCCGAAATCGAGAAAAAGCTGGCCGCGCTTCCGGCCACGAAATTCCTGGGTTATTCCTCGCTGGAATCCAAAGCCAAAATTATTTTTACCGAAATCAAAGACGGAAAGGGCCTTGTCGTGCTGGACCAATCGCCTTTGTATGCCGAGAGCGGGGGACAGGTCGGCGACCATGGAATTCTCAAAGGCCACAATTTTGAGGCCCGAGTGGTTGACACCCAGAAGAAGGACTCTTTGAGCCTTCATATGATAGAAGTACTCCGGGGCGAAGCAAAAGCCGGCGAGGAGGTCCTTGTGATTACGGATAAAAAGCGCCGGGAAGCGGCGATGCGTAATCATACGGCCACGCATCTGGTGCATGCGGCGCTCCGAAATCTCCTGGGCAATCAGGTCCGCCAACTCGGCTCGCTTGTGGCGTCGGACCGGCTGCGCTTTGATTATTCCTATTCGCAAGCGTTGACGCCGGATCAAATCAAAGCGCTTGAAGACAGCGTCAATGAAGAAATCCTGAAAGATACAGTCGTTTCCAAAGAAGAAAAGCCGATCGAAGAAGCGAAAAAAGAAGGCGCGATTGCCTTTTTCGGTGAAAAATATGGAAAAACGGTGAGAGTGGTGGATGTGCCGGGCTATAGCAAGGAATTCTGTGGCGGCACGCATTGCGACCGCACCGGCCAGATCGGATCATTTGTGATTACCAGCGATTCCTCGATTGCGAGCGGAACACGCCGGATCGAAGCCCTGACGGGGGACGGTGCTCTAGATTATCTGAGGCGCTTGCGTTCCCAGATGAGCCAACTCGCGCAAACACTCAAAACAACACCCGATCAGATTGCCGATCGCGTGGCGAAACTTCAGGAAAGCGTCAAAAAACTCGAAAAATCAAAAACAGAAAGCCGTGCCGCGCAAGCGGACCCGGCCAAAATCATGGAAAATTCCAAGACTGCCGGAAACTTGAAATTTGCCGCGTATAGTGAAAAAGGAATGGAATTAGCAGAACTCCGCTCGCTTTCCGATAATCTTCGTTCCCGCGCTTCCAAGACGGTTTATTTTTTGGGTGCGGAAAGCGGCGAAAAAATCTATTATCTCCTCGGCACTAGCCCGGATTTGAAGTCTCAAGTAGATTCACGGCCCCTGGCCCAGCTCCTGGATAAGATTCTTAGCGGGAAAAGCGGCGGGCGCCCGGATCTGGTCCAAGGCGGAGCCCCGAATCAGGGGCAATTGGCAGAAAAATGGGATAAAATCCTGGAAACTGCCGTAGATTATTTAAAACGAAATTCATAGAGTATAGAGTATTGTCATTCCCGCGAAAGCGGGAATCCAATTTGATTTAAAGATAATGGATCCCCGTTTTCGCGGGGATGACAGCAAGGGGACTCATGCAAGTTCTAGTTTGGGACAAACAGACGCAGAAAAAAGTGGCGCGGGACTTTTCGCATGCCTTTGATAAGGATGTGTTTAAAAAAGTCATGCGCATCCTGGCCGAGGTCCGCCAGCGCGGAGACCTTGCCATCCGCCGTTACACCCGCCAGTTCGATGGCCTTGATTTGCCGCTCAAGCGTATTCATGTTTCGCAAGGCGACATCAACCGCGCCTTTGAAAAAATACAGGTCCAGTTTGTTCCGATCCTTCGCAAGATCACGGACAATGTCAAAGAATACTATGAGCGGGAACTCAAGGAATCGTTTGAGATCAAACGCAATGACGGAATTTATCTGGCCAAACGCTATCAACCGCTTGAACGGGTGGGGATTTACATTCCCGGAGGCACCGCGCCCCTTGTTTCCACCGTTTATATGACCGTCATTCCCGCCAAAGTCGCAGGCGTCAAAGAAATCGTGATTGCAACTCCGCCCAATCGTGACACGGGAGAAATCGACCCGAATATTCTCGCGGTTGCCAATTTACTGGGTGTGAATGAAATTTACCGCGTGGGAGGAGCCCAGGCCATTGGAGCTCTTGCCTTCGGCACACGCACCATCAAAAAAGTCGATAAAATCGTGGGCCCCGGCAATGCCTATGTGACCGAAGCCAAGCGCCAGGTCTATGGATTTGTGGATATCGACATGGTGGCCGGCCCCAGTGAAGTCGCGATTTTGGCCGATTCTTCCGCGGATCCTGATTTTGTGACCTGCGATCTTTTGGCGCAAAGCGAACATCATGGCGGAACCAGCTATCTCGTAACTCACTCCAAAAAATTGATCGAGGCCATCCGGAAAAGAGTGGATACGGGCTGGATTATTCAAACTAAATCCCTGGCCGAGGGCTACGAAGCCGTCAATGAAATCGCGCCCGAGCACCTTGAAATTTTGACCGAAGAACCCGAAAAAGCGCTGAAGCATATCAAACATGCCGGCGCGATTTTTCTTGGCCCTTATTCGCCGGCCGTGATCGGCGATTATATTGCCGGCCCAAGCCATGTGCTTCCGACCGGCGGCACGGCGCGGTATTTTTCACCGCTTTCCGCGTCAACTTTCGTGAAAAGCTCGCAAATCATTTCGTATTCCAAAGAGGCGCTTGCCGGAACGCGCGAACACGTCCAAAAACTCACGGATATGGAAGGGCTGCTATTGCACAAGATTTCGCTTGAAGCCCGGTTTGTCGACAAAAGCGTCCAGGAAACTTCCAAAGAAGAGGCCCCATGAAAAAAGATCCCAGAAAAGCCAGCATCAAAAGAAAAACTTCGGAAACGGATATTCAGCTCGGGCTTAAAATCGACGGGCACGGCATTTCGAAAGTTTCAACCGGCATGCCCTTTCTCGACCATATGCTGATCCTTCTTTCCAAACACGGTCTTTTTGATATTGAGGTCAAAGCCAAAGGGGACCTTCATGTCGATATTCACCACACGAATGAAGACACCGGCATTACGCTCGGCGAGGCCTTTCGCTCCGCGCTCGGGACGAAAGCGGGAATCCGCCGCTACGGTTCCGCGGCTGTGCCTATGGACGAAGTGCTTGCGCGCGTAACACTGGATTTCTCGGGCCGTCCTTCTTTTCACCTTCACAAAGGCAAAGGCGTCAGTTTTTCGCGCCTTGAAAATTATTCCTTTCACGATGCCTGCGAATTCCTGAAAGCCTTTTGCCAGCACGCCGGCGTTAACATGCACATTGAAGTGGCCAGCGGCCGGGACTCTCACCACATTATTGAAGGCGTTTTCAAGGCCACGGCCAAAGCCCTTGACCTGGCCACCCAGATTGACCCGCGGGTGAAGGGGATTCCCTCCACCAAAGGAAGTCTTTAAGCCTGTGATCATCGTTGTTGATTATGGGATGGGAAACCTGCGAAGCGTTTCAAAAGCGCTTGAGTTTCTCGGCGGTAAAGTAAAAATCAGTTCTTCTCCTGAAGAAATCCTGAAAGCCGATAAAGCCGTTCTTCCGGGCGTAGGCGCTTTTGGAGATGGAATGCAGGAACTGACTTCACGCGGCCTTGTCGAACCTTTGCGCGCTTTTATCCAAAGCAAAAAACCTTTTCTCGGAATCTGCCTGGGCCTGCAACTTTTATTTCCCTCGAGCGAAGAATCCTCCGGGTCCGCCGGGCTCGGCATTTTTCCCGGTGAGGTGGTCAAGTTCCAATCGCGTACGGTTAAAATTCCTCACATGGGCTGGAACCAGGTCCGCCAAATCAAACAGCACGCTTTTCTCAAAGGCATTCCGGACGAGTCTTTTTTTTATTTCGTTCACAGTTTTTATGCCCGTCCCCAAAATCTGGAGCTTGCGATCGGCTTGACCTCCTACGGAGAGGAAGCATTCGCAAGCATTCTCGGCACCGAAACCGCGCTGGCCACCCAATTTCACCCGGAAAAAAGCCAGCAGGCCGGCCTCGACCTGCTGCGCAATTTTGTCCAACTATGAACCTTTATCCCGCGATCGATCTTTATGAAGGGAAAGTCGTGCGCCTGGTGCGCGGCGATTTTCAAAACCTCACGGTTTATTCGAATGATCCCGCGGCCATCGCCCGGGAATGGGAAACGCAAGGCGCGGTATGGATCCACGCCGTAGACCTCGAAGGCGCCAAAACGGGTGTCCTGAAAAATCTTTCATCCCTTGTCCAAATCCGTAAGGCCGTCAAATGCCGGATTGAATTTGGCGGGGGATTGAGAAGCCTGGAACAAATGCAGGAAGTGATCGATGCCGGCATTGACCGCATTGTGCTCGGCACCAAAGCTTTGGACGAAACTTTTTTTCAAAAAGCCCTTCAAACTTTTGGGCGCCAAATCGCTGTAGGCCTGGATGTCCGCAACGGGGTTGTTCAAACCCAGGGGTGGCTGGAATCGGGGGGCGCTAATCTCGAAACCTCACTTCGCCGATTCAATGATTTTCCTCTTGAAACCATCATTTATACCGATATTCAAAAGGATGGCATGCTGAAAGGCCCGGATTTTGAAGGCCTTGCCAATGTTCTGAAAATAAGCCATGCGAATATTATTCTTTCGGGCGGTGTTTCGAGTCTGGAAGACGTTCAAAAATGTGCGAAATTGACCGAAAAAAATTTCGAAGGCGCCATCATAGGAAAGGCCCTTTATGAAAAAAAGATTCTTTTGCATGACGCTCTTGCCTGTCTAAAAAAATGAACCCTTTGAATCAATCTATTTTGAAGCCTTACGTCGATGCCATCCTCGCCGAAAGGGATTGGTCCTGGAGTTTTATTTGTATTCTTTACCTGCTTGGCGGAATGATCATTCGCAGCTGGTTTCTCGGCCCCTTGACAGCCCGCACCCGCGATATCGATAAAAAACTGCGGAGGGCTGTCAAAAAAGCCTATTTGAAGCGCTCCTTACCGGGTTGGATCTTTTTTTTCATTCCTCTTGCGATTTTGATTGTTCTCTGGCAAGACCGGCCCCTTCCCATCAAAGTGGAACGCATCCATCTTTTGGGAGCTGCGATCGCGAGCTATGTCCTTTCCATCATTCTGCATCTTCGCGCTTTTGGGACCTCGGCACTCTTGGCGTTGAAGCTCATGAGTGAAACCGAACAGCAGAAAAAATTCCTCGAAGGATAGCCGATGTTCACCAAACGCATCATTCCATGCCTGGACGTCAAAGACGGACGGGTGGTCAAAGGCGTTAAATTCGTCGAGCTTCGCGATGCCGGCGATCCCGTCGAGTGCGCCAAGGCCTATGACAAGGAAAAAGCCGATGAGCTGGTATTTCTCGACATTACGGCTTCCCATGAAAACCGGAAAACCCTGATTCAGCTTGTCGAAAAAGTCGCGGAATCCATTTATATTCCTTTTACCGTCGGCGGAGGGATCAGCGAAGTTTCTCATATCCGCGATCTTTTGCGCGCGGGCTGCGACAAAGTTTCAATCAATACAAGCGCCGTCAAAAATCCGGAGTTCATCAAAAATGCGGCAGCGCGTTTCGGCAGCCAATGCATTGTGCTGGCCATCGATGCTCGCCGGACCGGTGAAAACAAGTGGAAAGTCTACACCCACGGCGGCAGGACCGAAACTTTGCTGGATGCCATTGAATGGGCCAAAGAAGGAGAGCGGCTCGGTGCAGGTGAAATCCTTCTGACCAGCATGGACCGGGACGGCACCAAAGAAGGCTTCGACCTTGAGCTCTTAAAGCGCGTTTCCACGTCCGTGACTATCCCCGTGATTGCTTCCGGCGGCGCCGGAACTCTCCAGCATTTTTACGAAGCCTTCAGCGAGGGAAAAGCCGATGCCTGCCTTGCGGCATCTATCTTTCATTTCGGCGAATTCAAAATCCACGACGTTAAAACCTATCTCGCCACCCGCCAAATTCCTGTTCGTCTTTAAATATGCAGAATATAATTTTTCCGAAAAACTTACCAGGACGTGGCTATGAAGTCTGATTTATCCTTGGATAAAGAGTATAAAATTTGGCTTTCCGATCTCAAAGCAAGAGTTCGTAAGGCCCAAATCAAAGCAGCGGTTGCGGTTAACCAGGAATTATTGAATTTATATTGGGATTTGGCCGAGCGAATTGTTTTTAAACAGCGCACTTCAGTTTGGGGAGATGGCCTTTTAACCCAAATGAGCCGGGATTTATGCAATGAGTTTCCCGATATGAATGGATTTTCCCTTCGCAACCTGAAATATATGCGTCAATGGTTTCAGTTTTGGGCATCAGAATCTTCAAATGGGCAACAGCTTGTTGCCCAAATTCCATGGGGACACAACATTGCCATCATTTCGAAGTGCAAAAACATTCAAGAAGCGCTTTTTTATGTCCAAAGCACAATGGCGCATAATTGGAGCCGGAATGTTTTAGTGCATCAAATCGAAAGGGGGCTTTATAGGCGGGAGGGCAAGTCTGTTACTAATTTTGCTGTGACTCTGCCTAAGCCTCAATCCGATCTTGCTGAACAAACGCTTAAAGACCCATATGTTTTTGATTTTCTCGGAATGACTTCAAAATATGATGAACGCGATCTCGAACGCGCACTTATCCAGCATGTGACACAGTTTTTATTGGAACTGGGTGCTGGTTTTTCTTTCGTAGGGCGCCAGGTGCCTATTCAGGTAGGAGCGAAAGAATTTTTCATCGATTTGCTTTTTTATCACACGCGCTTGCATTGCTATGTTGTTGTTGAGTTGAAAGTAGGGGATTTTGAACCTGCCCATGCCGGACAATTGAATTTTTATATTAAAGCCGTTGATAGCAAGCTGCGCAGTGCGGGAGATAAGCCGACAATTGGCCTTTTGCTCTGCAAAAGCCGAGAAAAACTAGTCGCAGAATATGCCTTGAGCGATATCCATAAACCGATTGGCGTATCAGAGTATAAACTCACTCACTCCTTGCCCAAAAAACTAAAATCCAGCCTGCCGACGATTGAAAAAATTGAAAAAGAATTTGGAATAAAACGAAAACAAAAATGAGGGGAGGGATGTAACAAAATGTGTATCCACTTGACACATATGGCGGAAATGGGCATATTATTGGCTTAACTTATTATTTAAAAAGGTGTTAGAGAAAAAAATGGGAGCGATTTATGGATTTTAAATTTAATTCGGATGGCTTGATTCCGGCGATTATCCAGGATGCGAATTCCGGAGAAGTTCTGATGCTTGCGTACATGGATAAAACCGCCCTGGAACGCACTCTTAAAGAGAAAAAAACTGTTTTCTTCTCCCGCTCGCGCAATCAATATTGGGTCAAGGGCGAAAGTTCCGGCCATTTCCAGACCGTGACGCAATCGCTCACCGACTGCGATAAAGACACTATCCTCATCAAGGTCACCCAGGTGGGGGGAGCATGTCACTTGGGCTACCGGACCTGTTTTGTCCACGAGCTGGATGCCAACGGGAAAATCGTCAAAGTCACGCAGGAAAAAGTTTTCGATCCGGACAAAGTCTATAAATCATGATCTCGCCGGATTTCAAAGCCTTTAAACGCTTCGCGCGAAAAGGCAACCGCGTCGCCCTGGTTCGCACGGTTCCCGCGGACCTTGAAACCCCGGTTTCCAGTTTCCTCAAGCTCAGCAAAAATAGCAAGCACGCTTTTCTCCTCGAGTCAGCCGAGCAGGAAGAAAAAATCGGCCGTTATTCTTTCATGGGCGCCGGCCCCAAACTCATTCTCAACGACAAAAACGCCAAGGATGGTTTGATCCTGGACCGCCTCAAGAAAATACTGGGCCAATGCAAACTTGCCAATCCGGAAGCTGTCCCGGGTTTTACGGGCGGGTTTGTGGGTTATCTGGGTTATGAAAACGTCGAGAATTTTGAAAAAGTAAAACTCGAGCAAAGGCCCGGCCCTGAATTTCCGGAGGCTCTTTTCTTTTTCATCGAGGAATTCCTGGTCTTCGATCATTTCAGAAAAACGCTCGCCGTCGTGGAACTTGTCCCGGTCCAGCCCGGAAAAATCCTGAAAATAATTTATGCCGGGGCTTGTAAAAAAATTGAAAGGAGAATTACGGAACTTCGCAAACCTCTCCGGCTCTCCTCAAAAAAAAGTTCAAACGCCAAACTTTCGATTCAATCCAATACCACAAAAAAAGAATTTTGCGCAAAAGTCAACCGCGTCAAAGAATATATCCGCGCCGGGGATTGCATTCAGGTCGTGCTTTCCCAGCGTTTTTCAATGCCGGCAAAAGCCGTGGACGGATTCCAGATTTACCGGGCGCTGCGCTCGATCAATCCCTCGCCGTATATGTTTTATTTTAAATCCGGAAAAATCCAGCTGATCGGCACTTCGCCGGAGCTTCTCGTAAAGAAAACCGGCCATGCGGCGGAAGTGCGTCCCATTGCCGGCACACGGCCCCGGGGAGAAACACCGGCACAGGATGCTACCCTGGAGGACCACCTCAAAAAATCCGCCAAGGAAATGGCCGAGCATTTGATGCTGGTCGATCTGGGCCGGAACGATCTCGGCCGCGTCTGCAAATTTGATTCGATCCGCGTCAAAAACTTTGCGCGCACCGAGCGTTATTCTCATGTGATGCATCTTGTCAGCGACGTGGCGGGCGTGCTTCAAAACGGAAAAGACTCTTTCGATCTGTTGAAGGCCACGTTTCCGGCGGGAACTGTCACGGGCGCGCCTAAAATCCGGGCCATGCAAATCATCAATGAACTGGAATCCGAAAAACGCGGGCCTTATGCCGGCTCGCTCGGCTATTTCAGTTTCAACGGGGATATGGACATGTGCATTACGATCCGCACCCTTTTTTCCGATGGCAAGAAAATCTACCTGCAGGCGGGTGCAGGAATCGTCAAAGATTCATCGCCCGAAAAGGAATACCAGGAAACCGTCAATAAGGCCAAAGCGCTTTTCAAGGCCATTGCCCGGCGGGGGGAATTCTGATGCTGGTCGTGATCGATAATTACGATTCTTTTACCTACAACCTGGTGCAATACCTGGGAGAACTCAAGGCCTCGCCGATTGTATTCCGCAATGATGAAATATCCATCGCAAAAATTAAAAAACTCGCGCCTAAACAAATTGTGATCTCCCCCGGGCCGTGCACTCCGAAGGAAGCCGGCATTTCCAATGAAGTCATCCGGACCTTCAGCGGAAAAATCCCGATCCTGGGAGTATGCCTCGGGCATCAGTGCATCGGCCATGTCTTTGGAGGTAAAATCATCCGCGCTAAAAACATCATGCACGGAAAGACTTCACAGATCCACCATCAGGGTAAGGGGATTTTCAAAGGCCTTCCGAAGCCCTTCACCGCGACACGCTACCATTCGCTTCTGGTGGAAAAGAAAAGTTTTCCGAAGGACCTCGAAATCACGGCTTGGACTTCCGAAAATGAAATCATGGGGCTACAACATAAGAAACACCCGACCTGGGGCGTGCAGTTTCACCCGGAATCCATTTTAACGCAGGGCGGAAAAGAGCTATTGAAAAATTTTCTCGCTCTTTCAGCTCGGAACAGGGGACAGGCATGAAGGATTGCCTGTCCCCTGTTGCCATGAAACCGGCCTCATTTTTGGTGCGGCTTCTTCCAGGGAAAGATCTTGCTCCGCTTGAAGCCAAACAGCTTTTTCATAAAATTTTTCGCGGTCAAATTCCGGAATCTCAAATCAAGTCGGCCCTTGTTTTGCTTGCGAAAAAAGGGGAGACCGCCCAAGAGGTCCTGGAATGTTTACACGCCCTGCAATCCCTTGAAAAGCCTGCCCGGCTTTTCATTCCCGGCCTGATGGATACCTGCGGCACCGGCGGAGACGGGAAACAGTCGCTGAATATTTCCACGCTTGCCGCATTGGTCATTGCGGGAGCCGGAGGGAAAGTCGCCAAGCATGGAAACCGGGGAATTTCCTCGCGCTGCGGGAGTTCGGATTTGATGGAAGCCCTCGGGGTCAAACTGGACGCTCCGAAATCCAGGATGATCGAATCCATCCGCCGCTTTGGGATCGGTTATTTTCACGCGCCTTTTTATCACCCTGTTTTTTCAAAAATGCAGGCTTTGCGTAAAAAAATAAAAACACGCACGATTTTTAACCTGCTCGGCCCACTGGCCAATCCGATTCGCGTTTCGGCACAGCTTGTGGGAGTTTCCAGTCCCCGGACTTTAAAACTTTATGCCGGTGTCTTGCAGGCCGGACAATCCAGGTCTTCTCTTGTTTGTCACAGCAAAGACGGCCTTGATGAAATTTCAACCCAGACATCCACGGATGTCGCAAAGATTTCAAAAGGACAGGTGATTTGGGGACGCATTGAACCGCGCCGTCTCGGATTCCGGGCCTCAAAAGAGGGTATTCCCAAGGTCCGCTCGATTTCCGAAAGCAGGAACATGGCCATCAAATTGCTTCAAAATAAACTGAAAGGGCCGGCAAGGGACACCGTCATCTTGAATGCGGCCGCCGGGCTATGGATATCCGGTAAAGCAAAAGGGCTTCGGGAAGGGATCGAAATGGCCGATCATTCCGTACGGTCCGGAAATGCTTATCGCGCCCTTTTAGGCCTCCGTGAGATCTCTCGCAGGCCTTTCGCAGCCCTCGCAGAGGGTCGCAAAAAACGCTCCTCGAGATGACATTAAAATATGCTTAAAGAAATCATTATTCAGAAGCGAAAAGACCTGCAAGAGCTCAAAAGCCGCTTTCCTTTAAGCCGGCTGCGGGATGCCGTCGAGCACAAGCCCAAGACAAATACACGCTCCTTTCGCAAAGCAGTTTCTAATCCTCGTCATATCAATCTCATTTGCGAACTCAAAAAAGCTTCCCCCTCGGAGGGTCTGATCCGCGAGGATTTTCAGCCGCTCCGGATTGCGGGGATTTTCGAATATGCGGGCGCAGCGGCCATTTCCGTTTTGACGGAGCCTCATTTCTTCAAAGGCCGGCCGAGTTATCTCAAAACCGTACGTCAGGTCACCACGATTCCCTTGCTCCGGAAAGATTTTATTCTGGAAAGTTATCAGGTCTACGAAAGCGCATTGCTCGATGCCGATGCTTTTCTTTTGATTGCTTCGATTTTAACGGAAGAAGAACTCAAAAACCTCCTTTCTCTCGGCCGGCAATTCGGAATGGACGCGTTGGTGGAAACCCATACGGAGGACGACCTTAAAAAAGCCCTGAATGCCGGTGCGGAAGTGATCGGCATCAATAACCGCAATCTCATGGATCTTTCGGTGGACCCGAATCGCGCCAAGCGCCTTTTGCACCATATTCCGAAAGGACCCGCCGTGATCGTGGAAAGCGGATTCAAGCATCATGATGAATTGATGGAATATAAAAGTCTCGGCGTGCATGCTTTCCTGATCGGAACGGTCTTGATGAAAGCCCCGGACATCGGCGCTAAAATCCAGGAATTGCTCGGTTCCGCCCATAAATGGAAAGCAACCGCCTGATGCCAACGCCGAAAGTTAAAATCTGCGGAAACACCAATATTGGGGACGCGCAAATGGCGGCCCGGCTTGGCGCCGATTATCTGGGTTTTATTTTTGCCGAAAGCAAGCGGCAGATCGGCCCTGAAACGGCTCTCGACATCGTCAAAGCCCTCCCCGGTTTTAAAAATTTTGTCGGCGTTTTTTTTAACCAGCCTAAAAAAGAAGTCGAAGAGATTGCCATAAAACTGGGCCTTAAAATTCTCCAGTTTCACGGCGAAGAAACGGCGCTGTATTGCAGCTCCTTTCTCGACAAGGGGTATGAAGTAATCAAAACTTTCCGGATCAAGGATTCCATGAGCCTCAAGCGCATTGACGAGTACAATGTCAGCGCCTTTCTTTTCGATACTTTCTCGAAGGAAGAGGCAGGCGGCACCGGCAAAACCTTCGACTGGGCCTTAATTGAAAAGCGCCCGTTTCTGACCGAAAAGCTTTTCCTTGCCGGCGGCCTCACTGTCGACAATGTCGAAGAAGGCATCCGGAAAATCCATCCTTTCGCGGTGGATGTGGCAAGCGGGGTCGAAAAAGCTCCCGGAATAAAAGACGCGGCGCTTCTTGAGGCTTTTATCCGCAGGGTAAAATCAGGCCAAAATGTTCAAACACGCTCCCTTCATTCATAAGCTCCTCAAGCGGATTGAACGCCTTGACCGTGATTCCCTTCAAAATCATCTTCAAGACATGGTCCGTGAAAATACCCTTTACGATGAAATCTTCGACCATTTAAAAGAAGGGGTGGTCCTGGTCAATCCGCAAGGCCAAATGGATTATGCCAACCGTCAGGCCTCTTTATGGCTGGCGCTTCCCGGCGCTTTTGCAAGCAAAGACCGCATCCAGGACCTGATTACCGAGCGTGAGATCGCAAAATTCATTGCAAGTCATCTCGAAAACCTGAAAGAAGGAGTGGTGGGGGATTTCCCGGTCCTTTTTCCGAGGGAAATCAATCTTCGCGTTTTTTTGACTCCGCTTGAAAACAAACAAACCGGCAAAAAGATTCTCATCCTTCTTTTGAATATTCCTGCCGGCGCGCAGGCCGATGAAAAAGATAAACCGCCCCGCATCGAAGCTTTGATGAGCCTCGTGGCAGGCATTGCCCATGAACTCGGCAACCCGCTGAATTCCATCGCTATTCATCTCCAGCTTCTTAAAAAGGAATTAACCGATTTCCCGCCAAAAAAGCAAAAGCTTCTGGAAAAAACGCTGGCTGTTTTAAACAGTGAAACAAGCAGGCTCGACAAAACCGTCAAGAATTTTCTCAAGGCGGCGAGGAAATCGCCGCTGCGTTTCCGCAATGAAGACCTCAATGAGATTCTTTCCGAAGCCCTGGATCTCATGGCCCCGGAACTCAAGGAGAAAAAAATCCGTTTTCATTTTCAGCCCGATCCCGGGCTTTCGCCTTTTCTCATGGACCGCTCGCGCCTTTACCAGACCTTTACGAATTTGATCAAAAATGCCATCGAGGCCATGCCCCGCGGCGGGGATTTATGGATGACCCTCTCTTCGAAGGAAAATGTCGCCATGATCCGCTTTAAAGACACCGGCATCGGAATTCCTGAAAACGACCTGCCGTATATTTTTGAAGCCTATTACACTACCAAAGAGGAAGGTTCCGGCCTTGGATTGATGACGGTTTTTAGCGCGGTCCGCGAGCATGGCGGAAGAATCGAAGTCACTAGCAAGCCGGGCAAGGGCACCACGTTTGTCATTTTGCTGCCGGTCCGCCTGCCCAAATTGCAACTTCCCATGGCAAAGTCCAAACCGGAGTAAAAAAAATGGCTGTCTGCCCGACGATTTTAATTGTGGATGATGAGGCCAATACCCGTACGGGCCTTGTCCAGTTTCTCGAAAGCCTCGATTATGATGTGCTGACCGCTTCCGACGGTAACGAGGGCTGGAAAATTTATCAAGCCGAAAAGCCGGATCTTGTGCTGGCGGATATCCGCATGCCCGGCTTGACCGGCACGCAGCTGCTCGAAAAGATAAAAAATATCCGCCCCCATGCCCTTGTGATTCTTTTGACCGCTTATGGCTCGGTGGAAGATGCGGTCAAAGCCATGAAAAACGGGGCCTTTTATTATCTCACCAAACCGGTGAATCTCGAGGAACTCGAGTTTTTGATCAAGAAGGCCCTGGCGAGTCTGACCCTTGAAGAAGAAAACCGCGAGCTCAAGCAGGCGCTTTTCCAGGAAAAGTTCGAAAAGGGCGAAATTTTGCCTCAATCCAAAAAAATGAACGACCTCCTGAAGCTTGTCGACCAGGTTGCTCCGTCAAATGCGACCGTTTTAATCGAGGGAGAAAGCGGAACCGGTAAGGAATTGATTGCGCACCGGATTCATGCCTTGAGCCCGAGACGCAATCAACCTTTTGTGGCAGTTCATTGCGCGGCCCTGCCCGAAACGCTGCTTGCAAGCGAGCTTTTCGGGCATGAGCGCGGCTCTTTTACCGGAGCCACGGAACGCAAAATCGGCCGTTTCGAACGCGCCCATGAAGGAACTCTTTTTCTCGATGAAATCGGGGACATTTCCTCCGATCTTCAAGTCAAACTCCTGCGCGTTTTGCAGGAAGGAGAATTCGAGCGTGTGGGTGGGACAAAATCGATCAAAGTCAATGTCCGTGTTCTCCTGGCCACGAATAAAAATTTGATCGAAGAAGTCAAAAAAGGAAATTTTCGTGAAGATCTTTATTACCGCATCAATGTCATCTATTTTAAACTTCCGCCGTTGAGGGACCGGAAAGAAGACATCCCGCTTCTCGCAGAATCTTTTGCCACGCATTTTGCTTTGGCCAATGGGAAAAAAATATCCGGCATCGATTCCGCCGCCATGCAGGCCTTTATGAATTATCCGTGGCCCGGAAATATCCGTGAATTGCGCAATATCATTGAACGCATGGTGGTGCTCGCAACGGAGGACAAACTTCATCTTGAAAATATTCCGGAAGATATCCGGCATCAACCGCCCGCAAAAGGCACGCAAGAAAAGCAGGGCTCGAATACGAACCTTAGCGAAATGGAAAAGGAATATATTCGCAAGGCCCTGGGCGAGGTGCGGGGAAATAAATCGCTGGCCGCAAAAAAACTCGGTATTTCGCGCCGCACCCTTTACCGAAAGATCGCCGAATACGGAATTCCGTAATGACAAAATGTCCCTTTTTGCTGCATCTTTCTGACACATTCTTCTTTCCAATCCGCTTCTGCTCAAAACTCTAATTTGTAACCCTTTACTATATAACAAGATAAAGATTAAGCTTGTTTGGCATGCTTTTTGTTGTGTTTAGAGTACTTACTATGCTGTCATCCCCGGCTTGACTGGGGATCCATTTTAATTGGATTCCCGCGTTCGCGGGAATGACAAGCGGGTTTGAATAGAATTTGTCCAAAGGAGATTAAAATGGGAAAAGTACTCGGGATTGATTTAGGAACGACCAATTCTTGCATGGCAATTATGGAAGGCAGTGACCCCAAAGTCATTTCAAACAAGGAAGGCAACCGCACGACGCCCTCCATTGTCGCATTCACCAAGACAGGGGACCGTCTCGTAGGCCAAACCGCAAAGCGCCAGGGCGTTACCAATGCGGACAATACGATTTTCAGCGCAAAACGTTTCATCGGCCGCCGGTTTGAAGAAGCCGAAAAGGAAAGCAAGCTGGTGCCCTTCAAAGTCAAAGCCGGCAAACACGGCGAAGCGGTCATTCATGTGCCCGCGCAAAACCGCGATTTTACTCCGCCTGAAATTTCCGCCATGGTGCTTCAAAAATTGAAAGCGGATGCGGAAGCTTATTTAGGCGAGCCCATTACCCAAGCCGTGATCACGGTTCCTGCTTATTTCAATGACTCCCAGCGCCAGGCCACGAAAGATGCCGGGCAGATTGCGGGCCTGGAAGTCCTTCGTATCATCAATGAACCCACAGCCGCGGCTTTGGCTTATGGCCTGGACAAGAAAAAAGATGAAACCATCGCGGTCTATGACCTCGGCGGCGGAACCTTTGATGTTTCGATTCTTGAAATCGGCGAAGGTGTTTTCGAAGTCAAAGCCACGAATGGGGACACTCACCTCGGCGGCGATGATTTTGACCACCGGATTATCGAATGGCTCATCCAGGAATTCAAAAAAACGGACGGCATCGATCTTGCAAAAGACAAAATGGCCATTCAGCGCCTCAAAGAAGCCGCAGAAAAAGCAAAGTGTGAACTCTCCACCGCGCAAAGCACGGAAATCAATCTGCCCTTTGTCACGGCGGATGCTTCCGGCCCCAAGCATCTTTTGATCAGCCTGACGCGCTCCAAGCTCGAACAACTGGTTGAAGACCTGGTCGAGCGCACGGTGGCTCCTTGCAAACAGGCCTTGAAAGATGCGGGAATCAATCCGGACGACATTGATGAAGTGATTTTGGTCGGCGGCCAGACACGCATGCCTGCGGTCGTTGAAAAAGTACGCAAGCTTTTCGGCAAAGAACCTCATCAAGGGGTCAACCCCGATGAAGTGGTTGCCGTCGGCGCAGCCATTCAGGGCGGCGTGCTCAAAGGCGATGTGAAAGACATCCTGCTTCTGGATGTTACGCCCCTTTCCCTGGGCATAGAAACCCTGGGGGGCGTTATGACGAAACTCATCGAGAGAAATACGACCATTCCCACCCGGAAGTCGGAAATTTTCTCGACTGCCGCAGACAGCCAAACCGCGGTGACTGTCAAAGTGCTGCAAGGCGAGCGCCAAATGGCCGGAGACAACCGTGTACTCGGGGTCTTTAACCTGGAAGGCATTCCACCGGCACCTCGCGGGGTCCCGCAAGTCGAAGTCACCTTCGATATCGATGCCAATGGCATTGTGCATGTCTCGGCGAAGGATTTGGGGACGGGTAAGGAACAAAAAATCCGGATCGAGTCTTCTTCGGGCCTTAGCAAGGAAGAAGTCGAAAAACTGGTCCGTGAAGGCCAGTCGCATGCGGAAGAAGACAAGCAAAAGCATGAGCTGATTTCAAGCCGCAATCAACTGGATAGCCTGATTTACGCCACGGAAAAGAGTCTCAAGGACTATGGAGACAAAATTTCCGAAGATGAAAAGAAAAAAGTGGAAGAGGCGCTCAAAGAGGCAAAAGACACCCTGAATGCCGATTCTGCGGAAAAACTCAAGGCCGCCCTGACCAAACTGACGACTGCCTCGCATACAATCGCGCAGAAGGTGTATGAAGAAGCGGCGCAGAAAAGCCAGGCCGCCGCCGCCAAGGGCGGGGCTGAAAAGGGCACCGAAGGCAAGAAAGATGACGTAGTGGATGCCGATTATGAGGTTGTGGACGAAGAATCCAAGGAAAAGAAGAAGGAATAATCCGTAAAACTCATTGATCGCAGCTCGTTAGACCGATAAAATACCGGAATTATGCGCAAGCGCCTCTTCCGGTATTTTATCGGTCTTTTTTTTATCCTGATTTCCTTGGCGTTTCCGAAGGCTGCGAAGGCCGAGCCATCCTTTAAGGCCGCTCTTTCCGCGAATCATCTCAAGCCCGCTCAATCCGTCCTTCTCACCCTTAAAATCGAATGGCCTAAAGGGGAGGGCAATTACGGCTTTGCAGTCCCTGAACCCGGTCTGGAAAACTTAAGCCTTACCCGGAGAGGAGAATCACAGGAATTTTTCAGCCGGAACGGCCAGGAATGGTCGAGAAAAACTTTCGAACTCGAATTCAATCCGCTGGGTCCCGGAGAGGCCACTATCCGGGAATTTTCAGTCACTTACGTGGATACCGGAACCCGGAAGCAGTCCAGCTTTCCGGTCTCCCTCATGCGCCTCACGGTTGAAAAAGCGGGAAGCCCGGTCCGGCGCCTTTGGGTTTTTGCCGCCGCAGGGATGGCGCTCCTGGCCATGGGAGCCGCTTTGATCATTTGGCTTATCCGAAAAAAAACACCTCCCGCTTCTGAACCCTCGGTTTCAAAAGAAGCTTATTTGGCCCGCAGAATAAAATCCATGATTGAATCCGGGGGCGCCTCAAAAGAAAATTTCCAGGCGATTGCCGCCGAATTCCGCCAGTTCGTGACCGATTATTACAAAACCGGACAGCCCCAGGCCACGGAAGATGAAAATATCCGGATTTTGAAATCCCGGGACATTCCCTTTGAAGAATTTCAAAAAGTCAAAAGCATCCTTGAAAAAATCCGGGAAGCCAAATACCTCCCCGAGCCCTCCGCCGCCGGAGATTACAAAACCCTTCAGCAGGACATTCTTTTCTTTATTGAAAGCAAAAAAATATTGACGTCACCCTAACAGGAGGAAGTAATGGATAATTCGATTCAGGAAATCAACCGCAAAGTCAAAGAAGCCAGCGCGGATTTAAACGAAGTCCTGCGGGAAGTGGGCAAAGTCATCGTGGGCCAGCAGTACCTGGTTGAGCGCCTGATGATGGCCCTTCTGGCCGGGGGGCACATCCTGATTGAAGGGGTGCCGGGCCTCGCCAAAACGCTTTCCGTAAGAACCCTTGCCCGGGCGGTCAATACGAAATTCCAGCGCATTCAGTTCACCCCTGATCTTTTGCCTGCAGATTTGATTGGAACGCTTATTTACAATCCCAAAGAAGGGGTTTTCACCACCAAAAAGGGGCCTTTGTTTTCGAATATCATTCTTGCTGATGAAATTAACCGTGCTCCGTCCAAAGTCCAGAGCGCGCTTCTCGAGGCCATGCAGGAACATCAGGTTACCATCGGAGAGACTACCTTTCCTCTGGTGGAACCTTTCCTTGTTTTGGCGACCCAAAACCCGATTGAGCAGGAGGGGACCTATCCGCTCCCCGAAGCCCAGGTGGACAGGTTCATGATGAAACTGATCGTGACCTATCCCACAAAAAAAGAGGAAAAGGAAATCCTGGAACGCGTCGCGATGGGCAAGGAAATTGAAATCCGCCCGGTCATTGAACCTGCAAGAATCATGGAATTGCGTAAAATCATGAGCCAGATTTACGTCGACGACAAGGTCAAGGATTACATCCTGGATCTTGTTTTTGCTACCCGCGAGCCGGCCCAGTACAAACTTCCGGACCTCAAGGCTTTGATTTCCTACGGAGGATCTCCGCGGGCCAGCATCATGCTGACCCTGGCGGCCAAGGCCAATGCCTTCTTGCGAGGGAGAGGCTATGTGACTCCGGATGACGTGAAGCAAATCGGAATGGACGTGCTTAGGCACCGTGTGATCGTGACCTACGAAGCCGAAGCGGAAGACATGACCTCGGAACACATTATCCGGCAAATATTCGACAAAATCGAAGTGCCGTAAGCCGAAACTCACAAAATGGATTCCCGCTTTCGCGGGAATGACAAAAAGATAAGATGATCCCAAAAGAAATACTGCGTAAAATCCGCCGTATCGAAATCCGTACGACCCGGCTGGTCAATGACCTTTTCGGGGGGGAATATCAATCCGTCTTCAAAGGGCAGGGGATTGAATTCGCCGACGTGCGGGAATATGTTCCCGGGGATGACATCCGGACAATCGACTGGAACGTCACCGCTCGCTCACAGCATACTTACATCAAAAAGTTCGTGGAAGAAAGGGAGATGACGGTCCTTTTCGTAGTGGACATGTCGGGATCGCAATACTTTGGTTCCGGCGAGCGTTTAAAATCCGAGGTTGCGGCCGAAATTACGGCCATTCTGGCATTTTCAGCGGTCCGGAACAATGACAAGACAGGGATGCTGATCGTGACCGACGAAGTCGAAAAATATGTCCCGGTCAAAAAAGGCCGGATGCATGTCTTGCGCGTCATCCGCGAGATTCTTTATTATCAGCCCCGGAAAAAGAAAACCCGCCTGTCCGTGGGCCTCGAATATCTGAACCGGATTCTCACGCGCACCGCGGTCATTTTCCTGATCTCCGATTTCATGGACAAGGGATATGAAAAACCGCTTAAAATCCTCAGCCGCAGGCATGATGTCATTGCCATTCATCTGCACGACCGGCGTGAGCAAGAACTTCCTCCGGTCGGGCTCGTGGAATTTCAGGACCAGGAAACGGGGGAGAGGGTTTTGCTGGATACTTCCCAGCCACGCGTGAGAAAAGAATTCGGCAAAGCGGCTGCCAAACGGGAGGAAGAACTGGACCGCCTTTTCAAATCGCTCCGGATTGATAAGGTGAATATCGCGGCCGAGAGCTCTTACATTGAACCGTTGATGAAATTTTTTAAAATCCGGGAGCGCCGGTTATGAAGTTTCGGCTGCCTTTTTTATTTTTAATGGCAGGTTTGTTAGGGACTTCTTTTGCCCATGCCGCCACGGACGATTCCGAGATTTCAGTTAAATCGGAAGTCAACCGGGCGGAAATTACGATCGGCGATCCGGTCGAATACAGCCTTCAAATCCGCCACGGCTCCAATGTGAAAATTCTTTCCCAGGTGCCGTCGCCGCCCGAAGAGCTGTTCAAAATCAAGAAGGTCGAAGAGTTTGACCGCCAGGAGGGGCATCAAACCGTCGAGGGACGCAAATTCACCCTGACGGCATTCCGCCTCGGCGAATTCGTGCTTGATCCGGTTAAAATCGAATACCGGGTGGGGACTGCAGCGCCCAAAAGCATTGAAACCAATAAAATTTACATTTCGGTCAAAAGTGTGGCCAAGGGAGAAGATAAAAAAGACATCCGCGGGATCAAAGCGACCCTTGCGCTCATCCAAAAGCTGGGATGGATTCTCATTCTCCCGCTCATCCTGGTGTTTCTCGGGATCGTTTTCCTGATTTACCGGAAGTTCCGAAAAAATCCTGAACTTTTTCTCAAGCCCGCGCAACCCCGCCTCCCGCCGGAAGAAGAAGCGATGAACCATTTGAACCAGCTTTTTGAATCGGATTTGATGCGCCGCGGAAAAATCAAAGAGTACTATTTGAAACTCTCTGACATCCTGCGCTCTTATTTTCAAAGACGTTTTCATATCCTGGCCGGAGAATCCACCACTTTTGAAATTTTGGCTGAACTTTCGAAAAAAGAAATCGAGCGCGGCCTGCTTGAAAAAATCAAGGAAGTTCTGGAGTGGACCGACCTGGCAAAATTCGCAAAGTGGATCCCTGAACCCTCCCAGGTGGTCCTCATCACCCAAAAATCAACACAAATCGTGGAAGCTTCCAAACCCGCTGCGGAGCCCGCCGGTGGAATTTAGGCATCCTGTTTTTTTTCTGCTCTTGCTATTTCTGCCGCTTGTTTATTTCTCTTCAAGGGCACGGCGCCCGGCCGCCCTCCGGTTTTCAGACCTCGGATTGTTGAAAACCCGCGCTGCGTCCTGGCGCATGACTTTTTATCAACTCCTTCCGTTTATGCGTTTGCTTGTTTATGTCTTTCTCGTGGCGGCGCTTGCCCGCCCTCAAAAAGCCTCGTCGGAACGGGAATACTCCACGAAAGGGGTGGATATTGTCATCGCCCTGGATATTTCCGGATCCATGCTGGCGGAAGATTTCAAGCCGGAAAACCGTATTTCGGTCGCAAAACAGGAAGCCGCAAAATTCATCCGTGGCCGTGAAAATGACCGGATCGGTCTTGTCGTTTTTGCTCGCAAGGCTTTTACCCAATGCCCGCTCACGCTTGATTACGATGTTTTGATTGAACTTCTGCAGGG
>CAYGIT010000020.1:705-4096 GCA_964349955.1 uncultured bacterium | reverse complement strand
CAGCAAGGCCAAAAGCAAAGTGGTCATTTTGATCACCGACGGGGCCAGCAATGCCGGCAATATCGATCCCATTACGGCCGCGGAACTGGCAAAGGCTTTTGGAACCAAGGTCTATGCCATTTGTATCGGCAGGGGAGGGCTGGTTCCCTTTCCGATCAATGATCCGCTTTTCGGAAAACGCTATGTCCAGGCTGAAGTGGAAATCGATGAAATGGTCCTTAAGCGGATTGCCGATATCACGCATGGTCTTTTCTTCAGGGCCCGGGACTCCAAGTCCCTCGGCGAGATCTATGAAAAAATCAACCAGCTTGAAAAAACTGAAATCAAGGTCAAGGAATACCGGAGTTTTGATGAACGTTTCGCCTATTTTCTGGTTCCCGGCTTGCTTCTTCTTTTAATGGAGTTGATCATTCGAAATACCCTTGCGGTGAAAATACCCTGATGCAATTCTTTGCCCCTGAAGCGTTTGTTTTTCTGTGGTTTATTCCGGCCATTCTCGGACTTGCGTGGCTGGCCGCCCGTTCCCGCCGCAAGCGCCTGGAACGCTATGGCCTGCTCTCAACGCTTCATACCAAGCTGATGCCCGACCACCGGCCGGGCGCAAACCGTTTGCGGGTGGTTTACCTGGTGCTTGCGGTTATTTTTGCCGTCATGGCCCTGGCGCGGCCGCAATGGGGCGAGGAGAAAAAGAAAATCGAGCGCAAAGGCGTCGACATGATTTTTTTACTCGACACCTCCTTGAGCATGCTGGCTGAAGACATCAAACCCAACCGTCTCGAAAAATCAAAGCTCGAAATAAAAAGCATGGTCCACCGGCTCAAAGGCGATCGCATCGGAATGGTGGCCTTTGCAGGCTCCAGTTTTCTTCAATCTCCGCTCACGCTGGATTACTCGGCCTTCTTTCTCTTTTTAGAAGCCATCAAGACAGGTTACATCCCGGATCCCGGAACTTCGCTGGCCCGGGCCATTCGCCTCGCGATCCGCTCTTTTTCAGGAAAAGAACACAAGCATCGGGCTTTGGTCATTTTCAGCGATGGAGAAGACCATGAGGGAAATCTCGAACAGGCGCTGGAAGAAGCCAAAAAAGCGGAAATCCGTATCTACACCCTGGGCACCGGAACCGCGGAAGGGGAGCCCATTCCTCTACGCGACGAGGAAGGCCACAAAAACGGTTTTAAAAAGGACAGCCAGGGACAGGTCGTGATCACAAAGCTCAACCGTCCTGTCCTCGAAAAAATTGCGGCCGATACCGGCGGCCTTTATCTGCCCGCAACTCCTTCCGAGCAGGAAGTGGACCTGATTTTAAGGCATATGGAAAGCCTGGGGAAAAAGCAGTTCAAGGAAAAAATGATTTCCGAGAAAGAAGACCATTTTCAGTTTTTTATCCTGCTGGCCATTTTCTTTTTGCTTCTGGAAATGTTTCTTAAACCCACGCGAAAAATTCCGGGCAAGGCATTGCTCATGACCGGTTTGGTCTTCCTTTTTTCCGGATTTCTCGAAAATCCGGAAAAACTGAATAATGATGCCAACAAGCTGTTTCAGGAAAAAAAATACAAAAGCGCGGTCGAGCTCTACCAGAAAGCCAAGGTCAAAAAACCGAATGATCCGGTCATCCGGTACAATGCAGGAACGGCGGATTATCAGCTTGAAAGATACCAGGAGGCCGGCAGGGAATTAGAAAAAGCCATTGCAACCACCAAAGATCCGGACCTCAAGGCCAAAGCGCTTTACAATTACGGGAACACGCAATACCGGCTCGGCAATTTTGAAAAGGCAATTGACTCCTACAAAAAAGCCCTCGAGATTAACCCCAAGGATGTAGACGCCAAGTACAATTTGGAATTCCTTCAAAATAAAAAAAGCATGTTTGATAAGAAGAACCAGGACCGCCAAAATCAAAAGAACCAGCAAAATCAGCAACAAAACCAACAACAGGACCAACAGCAAAACCAGCAGCAGAACCAACAACAGAACCAGCAGCAAAATCAACAGCAGAACCAACAGCAGGACCAGCAGCAAAATCAACAGCAGAATCAGCAGCAGGACCAGCAGCAAAATCAACAGCAGAATCAGCAGCAGGACCAACAGCAAAATCAACAGCAAAATCAACAGCAGAATCAGCAGCAGGACCAACAGGAAAATCAACAGCAGAATCAGCAGCAGGACCAACAACAAAATCAACAGCAGAACCAGCAGCAAGATAAAGACATGCAGCAAAAGGATCAACAGCAAAATCAACAACAGGATCAGCAACAAAACCAGCAACAGCAGCAACAAGACCCCAAAGATCAAGAAAAGAAAGATCAGGAACAGCAACAAAACAGTCAAGAACAGCAGAGAAAAGATCAGAAAAACCAGGAAGATCAGCAAAAAAAAGAAGAGCACGAAAAGCAGCAACAACAAGACCCGCAAGAGCAGCAAAACCAGGAACAAGAAAAAAATGACCAGGAAGAATCAGGCGAAGATGAGCAAAAGGACCGGCCGGCGCCCGGCCAGGAGCAGCAGCAAAAAGGCGGAGGCGGCCAAAAACTCCAGGGCCAGATGTCCATGCAAAATGCTCTTCAGATCCTGGATGCCTTAAAAGAAGGCGAAAAAGAGCTCCAGGATCTTCGGCGGCCCCAGGCAAATAAAGAGCCGCCGCCTGCAGGAAAAGACTGGTAAAACATTCAAGAGGAGAAAAATGAGCCTACACGAAAAAATCGATCAGGACCTGATTACAGCGATGAAAGCCAAAGAAGCCGTAAAGCTTTCGGTGCTGAGGATGTTGAAATCCGCTTTAAATAATACCGCCATTGAAAAGAAGAAAGACAAGTTGGCCGACCCCGAAACGATCGAAATCATTCAAAGGCAGGTTAAACAGCGCAAGGAAAGCATCGATAGTTTTCAAAAGGGCGGGCGCCAGGAACTGGCCGACAAGGAAAAACAGGAAATGGAAGTGCTGGCTGTCTATCTGCCCGAACAACTTTCGGATGAAGCTTTAAAGAAGATTGCTCAAGAAGTCATTGCCAAAACAGGGGCGACGAGCAAGACTGACTCCGGCAAAGTAATGAAGGACTTGATGCCGCTTATTAAAGGGAAAGCCGATGGAAAACGCGCCCAGGAAGTCTTAGCCCAACTTTTATTATAAAACCTGAAGTGGCCTCTTCCTATACAGTTACTTCACATAAGATACATTATAGGACTAAATATAAAGGGAGTTTTCCGCTTGTGCGATTAAAATTGCGAGTTTTACTGACATCACTTTTTTGAGTGCTTTTATTTAAGGACATCCAAGGGTTTTAACGCCGAGCTGAGGCAACTGCAGGTGCTGTCGCCTGCGCTCTACTCAGAGCTGTTGGTGCTGTCGCCTGCGCTCTACTCAGAGCTGTTGGTGCTGTCGCCTGCGCTCTAC
>CAYGIT010000020.1:0-605 GCA_964349955.1 uncultured bacterium | reverse complement strand
TCAGAGCTGTTGGTGCTGCCGCTTGCGCTCTGCTTGGCGCCGCTGGCGCTGCCGCTTGTGCTCTACTTGGCGCCGCTGGCGCTGCCGCTTGCCCTCTGCTTGGAGCCGCTGGCGCTGCCGCTTGAGCTCTGCTTGGAGCTGCAGGTGCTGCCGCTTGCGCTCTACTCGGAGCTGCGGGCGCTGCCGCTTGCGGTCTGCTCGATGCTGTTGGTGCTGTCGCCTGCCGGACCGAACCTCCCGATACTGCTGCTGGTTGCGACGGCGCAGTTGGCCGAAATACTGCGGGACCTGCTGGCGCTGGCGACGCCTGCCGGACCGAACCTCCCGATACTGCTGCCGCAGGTTGTGGCGCCGCAGAGGGCCGAAATGCTGCGGGACCTCCTGGCGCTGGTGTCGCCTGACTTATAGATGCGCTACCCCCATACGCTACGCCCGGTACTGCTGCAAAATTGGCTCCCTGCTGAGCACCGGCTGCGGACGCTGCCGGCCTAATTGCTGCCGCTGCTTGTGACTGTGACGGTGCCGCCGACCTATTTGCTGCTGCCGCCGACTGTTGCGGTAGTATTATAGTTGCGCTACCCCCATACGCTACGCCCGGTACTGCC